>NZ_JBWKYW010000066.1:0-37260 GCF_059423965.1 Variovorax sp. GW458-11-26-14-LB1 | reverse complement strand
GCCGGCGCCCCCGCCCGACAGCCCCGCCGCGAACGACGGCGGCGCGCCGGGCTCGGGCATGGACCGCGCGCTCATGCAGGCGGCGGAGCGGCTGATATTGGCCGACCTGAGCCGCGTGCTGCCACTGCGCGAGTTGGCGGCGCGCGTGGGCACGCACGAAAAGCGCCTGTCGCGCGTGTTCAAGGAGCTGACGAACCGCACGGTGTTCGAGTTCGTGCGCGAGGCGCGGCTGCACGAGGCGCAGCGCCTGCTGCTCGAATCGGCCATGCGCATCGAAGAGATCGCCGCGGCGGTGGGGTTCTCGAGCGCCGCGAATTTCGCGACGGCGTTTCGCGAGTACTTCGACTGCACGCCCTCGGCCTGTCGCCAGGCCGGTGTCGAACGTTCCGGCACCTGACGCGCGATGCATCCGGTGCGCACACGCCCCTGGTGGGCAAGCGGTCTGCTGCTCGGCCTGGCCTTGTGGCTGTGGGGCTTCGCGGCCAGCGCGGCGGAAGCCGTCAGGTTCAGCGCACTTGCCCGCGGCAAGGTCGCCATCGAACAGACCGTCGAGGTGTTCGCAGACCCCACGGCCCGCCTGTCGGCGCGCGAGGTGCTCGCCTTGCCCAGCGGCAGTGCGAACGGGTTCGTGCCCGCCACGCCCGACCAGCTGATGCGCGGGTTCTCGACCTCGGCGGTCTGGCTGCGCCTGTCGCTGGTCAACGATGCGCAGGAGGTGCGCACGGCGCGGTTCGGGCTCAACGTGACGTGGCTGCGGCATGTCGACTTTCATCTGCTGCGCACGCGCAATGGCCAACCCGCATGGACGCACGCGCAGGCCGGCGTGTCCGACCCGATGGACGCCACGCACCGCCACGACCGCATTCCGCAGCTGCAGATCGACCTGCAGCCGGGCGAGTCGGTGCAGGTGCTGGCGCGCGTCATGAGCACGGGCCAGATCAAGCTGGTGCTGGAGCTGCACACCGACGAGGCGTGGCATCACATCGAACGCAACCATGCGCTGCTCAGCGGCCTGCTGATCGGCGGGCTGCTGGCCTTCGCGGTGTATTCGGCCGCGCTGTGGTGGATTTCGCGCGCGCCGATGCTCGCGTTCCAGGCGGGGAGCTTTGCATTGCTGGCGCTGTACGAGGCCACCTACCGGGGCTATGCGCGCATCGCACTGTGGCCCGACAGCACCGTCTGGAGCTACCGCGGCCACAGCGTGATGGTGGCGGCCACGGCGCTGTGCCTGCTGCTGTACTTTCACGAGCGCGGCCGCCAGAGCCCGGTGCGCGTGCCCGGGCGCCCGCTGCTGTTCGTGCTGGCCGGCGTCGAGATCGTCGTGCTGCTGGGCACCTTGTTCGGCCCCTATGCGACCTTCGCGGCCATCGGCATCGTGAACGCGCCACTGATCGTGCTCGCGCTGACCGTCTGCACCTTCATCTACCAGCGGCGCGCCGGGCCGGGCGGGCGGCTGTCGCTGATGGTGATGCTCGTGATCTGCGTGGGCGCATTGATGCGCATGTCGGCGCTGATGTTCGCGGAGCGCTCAATGTCCGACTTCGACCACTATGCGTTGGCGTTCCCGGGCATGCTGGTGGGCGCGTTCGCGATCACGGCCTGGTCGTTCCAGGAAACGCGCCAGCGCAACGCCGCGCAGCAGACGCTGCTGCAGTGGCAGGCGCAGGAGCAGCAGCGGCTCGAAGAAGAAGTGGTTCGCAAGACCCGCGCCCTGAGCGAGGCGCTGGGCCAGGCCGAGCAGCGCACGCGCGAACAGAAGGAACTGCTGGCCTACATCAGCCACGACCTGCGTGCGCCGGTGGCCACCATCCTGGGCAACCTGAAGCTGATGCAGGACGGCAGCGACACGCCCGCGCCCGCGCGGCTCGCCACCATCGAACGCAGTGCGGCCTACCAGCTGGAGCTGATCGATGACCTGGTCGACTACGCCAAGGGCGAGCTGGCGCCGCTGGCCGTCGAGGCGCAGCCGGTGCAGCTGCGCACGCTGGTCGACAACGTCGCGCAGTACGCGCACGCGCTCGCGCAGCGCCAGCACAACAGCTTCGAACTGACGATCGACGGCGAACTGCCGGCCCTGGTCCGCCTGGACGGCAAGCGGCTGCAGCAGGTGGTGCTGAACCTGCTGTCGAACGCGGCCAGGTTCACGCGCAACGGCGCCATCGGGCTGCGCTTGCAGGCACAGCCGAGCGACGGCGCGTGGCAGCTGCACTTCGAAGTGACCGACAGCGGCACGGGCATCGACGCCGACACGCTCGAGCGCATGACGCGCCTGCTGGCCGACAACGCGCCCAGCATGGCGGGCGGCGGGCTCGGGCTGGTGATTGCGCAGCGCATCGTGCAGCGGATGGGCGGGCGGCTCGCCATTCACAGCGGCATGGGCGCGGGGACGCGGGTGGTGTTCTCGCTGTCGACCGAGCCGGCGCCTTCGTCGGACGCGCCTGCACCGCCGCCATCGGAACCCATCGCCGCGCCGCGCCCGCGTGCCAGGCCCCGGGCGCGCGGCCGGCTGCTGCCGGTGTTGACGCCGCTGTCGCCGGCGCAGAAGGACGAACTCGAAGTGCTCGCCCGCGACGGTCGCTGGAGCGACCTGCACGAGTGGGTGAACCGGCTGGCCACGGAGGCGCACAGCCAGCCGATGGTGCTGACGCTTCGCCAGGCGCTGGACCGGCTGGATTTCGAGCAGATCCGGTTGATTGCGCGCGCGGCGCCTTTGCGCCCGCTGTAGCTCGCAGGGGCCCCACGGCCAGAACCCATGCGACCGGCAGGGTCGCCTGATGGGTGGGCTTTCGCTTTCTATTTCGATATATCTAGAATAGTCTCGATCCACTCAAGAAAACCATCCCCATGCGCCACCTTCACCACGCTCCGCACCACCATCACCACCGCCACGCCCCGCGCGGCGAACACGAAGACGGCCTGGCCGGCGGCGGCCGCGGGATGCGCGGCGGACGCGGCGGCGGCGCGGGCCGGGTGTTCGGCCACGGCGGGCTGCGCTTCGTGCTGCTGCAGCTCATTGCCGACAAGCCCTCGCACGGCTACGAGCTCATCAAGGCCATCGAAGACCGCCTGGGCGGCACCTACGCGCCGAGCCCCGGCGTGGTCTACCCCACGCTCACGCTGCTGGAAGAGCTGGGCTACCTGAGCGTGGAAACCGCGGACGTCGGCGGCCGCAAGCGCTACAGCATCACGCCGAGCGGCCAGGAGTTCCTGGCCGCCAACCGCGAGACGGCCGACGCCATGATGGCCCGCATGGCAGGCGGCGTGGACGGCGCCGGCCCGCGCGCCGGACGGCCCCCGCAAGTCACCCGCGCCATCGAGAACCTCAAGCTCGCGATGCGCCTGCGCCTCGGCGGCGCCCCCCTCACCGAACAACAAGCCCACGAATTCGCCGCGGTGCTCGACAGCGCCGCACAACAGCTCGAACGCATCTGAACCAACCTGACATGATCGACTTCACCACCACTGCGCCTTCTTCCAACACGCCCGACCGCACGCCCCGCCGCGTGCGCCACGAACTGCGTTTTCGCCAACTCACGGTGAAGACCGTGCAGCGCGTGACGCCGCACCTGATCCGCATCACGCTGACCGGCGACGCGCTCCAGGGCTTCACCAGCCCCGGCTTCGACGACCACGCGAAGCTGTTCTTTCCCGATGCCACCACCGGCCAGCTCACGCTGCCGACCGCCGGCCCCGACGGCCCCGTGTGGCCCGAGGGCGGACGCCCCGCCATGCGCGACTACACGCCGCGCCGCCACGACGCACAAGCCAATACGCTGGAGATCGACTTCGCACTGCACGACGCCGGCCCCGCCACGCAGTGGGCCGAGCAGGCCAAGCCCGGCGACATCGTCGGCGTGGGCGGCCCGCGCGGTTCGTTCATCGTGTCGACCGAATTCGACTGGCACCTGCTGATCGGCGACGACACCGCCCTGCCCGCCATCTCGCGCCGCCTGGCCGAACTGCCGGCCGGCGCGCGCGTGGTGGTGCTGGCGGAAGTCGACAGCGCAGCCGACGAGATTCCTTTGGAGACGCAGGCCGAGCTCACGCTGCGCTGGGTGCACCGCGAAGGCGCCGCGCCGGGACTGAGCCCCGTGCTGGTCGACACGCTGAAAGCGATGACGCTGCCAGCCGGCGACTTCCACGCCTGGGTCGGTTGCGAATCGGCGATCGCGAAGGCGCTGCGCGCGCACCTCGTGGGCGAGCGCGGCGCGAACCCGAAGTGGGTTCGGGCGTCGGGCTACTGGCGTCGCGGTGCCGTGGCGACGCACGACACGCACGACGAATAAGGAAAGCGCGATTCAGTCGCGAAGCCCGGGGCCGGGCTTCGCGCTAGAGCCAGCCGACGCGCTTGAACCGGTAGTAGAGGTAGCCGCAGGTGCTGACGATCAGCCCCAGCGCCATCGCGTATCCATAGCGGAATTTCAGCTCGGGCATGTGCTCGAAGTTCATGCCCCAGATGCCCGCGAAGGCGGTGCACACCGCGAAGATGCTGGCCCAGGCGGCGAGCCGCTTGGTCACTTCGCTCTCCTCGATGGTGACCATCGAGAGGTTCACCTGCACCGCCGTGGCGATGGTGTCGCGCACCGCGTCGATGGAGCCGTTGATGCGCACCAGGTGGTCGCCCACGTCGCGAAAGTACTCCTGCGTGCCCACGCAGATCTGCGGCACGCGCCCGCCGTGCAGCTTGCCCGCCGCCTCCACCAGCGGCGCCACCGCGCGCTTGAGGATGAGGCTGCGGCGCTTCAGGTCGTACAGCTGCTTGATCTTGTCGCGCGCCGCGCCGCCCTGGGCAAAGATCTGCTGCTCGATGGATTCGAGTTCCACTTCGAGCGCGTCGATCACCGGAAAGTAGCGGTCGACCACCGCGTCCATCAGCGCATAGAGCACGAAGCCCGCGCCGTTGCGCAGCAGGTCGGGTTCGCGCTCGCAGCGCTCGCGCACGCCCAGAAAGCCCTGCTGGCTGCGGTTGCGCACCGACAGCACGTAGTTGCGGCCGACGAACACGTTGACCTCGCCCACGTTCACGCTGTGCCCGCTCTCGCCTTCGATCGAAGGCTCGACCAGGTGCATCACGACGAACAGCGAGTCGCCGTACTCCTCCACCTTGGGCCGCTGGTGGCCGTGCTGGGCGTCTTCGACGGCCAGCGGGTGCAGGTCGAACTCGTCCTGCATCTGCGCCAGCTCTTCGGGCGTGGCGTCGCTCAGCGCCACCCAGACGAAGCAGCCGGCGCGGGAGATGTAGTCGCTGATGTCCTCGACGGGAATGTCGGCGAGCTTGGCGCCGTTTTCATAGGCCACGCAGTTGATCAGCATCGGAGCACTTCCATCGTCGAACTTGAAGGGAGGTCAGGCCGCCGCATCGGTCGGTGCGGTCGCGGCCAGGCGGGCCGTGTCGGCCAGCGAGGCCTCGATGGCCTGCGTCTCGCGCGCGAGCAGGGCCAGGCCCTTGTCGGCGAATGCGCGGTGGCTGGCCACGTCGGCCCACAGGCTCGCCGCGGCTTCGGCACACGTCAGCGACGTGAAGCGGATGCGGCCCTTGGCCAGCGCGACGAAGCGCTGTTCGCGCAGCGGATCGGCCCGGTCCCAGGCGCCGCCGATGAGCACGCGCTTGCCGCGCTTGATGCGGGGCTCGCGCTCGGCAAAGAAAGGCAGCTTGGCGCCGAACCAGCCCGGCAGGCCGGTGTTCAGCGCGGTGTCGAAGGCCGAGGGGGCGGCGTTTGCCTTGGCAAAGTCGCGCAGCGTGCCGAGCTGGTAGAGCGCCGGGTCCTTGGCGCCGCCTGTGCCTTCCACGGGCCGGATGATGGACGGGCCGGTGTTGCCCGTGCCCGGGCGCCCTTCGGGCCGTTTCGACTTGCGCAGGTCCGCCAGCTGGGCCGGCGACATGCACAGGTACAGCGCCGCGAGGTCAGCGGGCAAGGTGGCGGTGTCCGGGAGCGCGTCCGCTGCAGGGCCTTTGATTTCATCCGACGGGGCCATGGGCGCCTTTGTTCTTCACGCGGGGTTTGCGCCGAGGGATTTTAGGAGGGGCGATGCGGGCCGCCGCCCGCGCCCGGCCGCGTCAGTGCTCGGGGCCGCCCTGCCCCTGCCCCGGTGGCTCGGGCGCCGGGGCCGGCAGCCATTGCAGCTCGTCCGGCAGGTACGGCCGCGACCAGCTCATGCCGTCCAGCCGCACGCGCAGCGTGAGCCCCCGCACGGTGGTCACGGTGCCGGGCTGCCCGTGCACCAGCACCCTGGCGCCCTTGCGGGCAGGCACATGAAATCGTTTCCGGATGTCCTCGTAGCTCACTGGGGTCTCCATCGATGAAGGTCGCGTGCGCCCGCGTAGTCATGCGCATGCGCATGACTACGCGCGGGGGAGCTGTCTGGATTCAGGGGAATGCGGCCAAAGTGGACGCGGCGGGGATGCCGGTGCGGGGAGGCCGGCGCGCACGCCGATGGCCGTCCCCGATAATGACCCGATCCCCGGGATGCGCAGCGCGCACCCTCTTTTCTTCTCCACGGATTCAATGACCTTACCGGTGAAAAGCACCAAAGATCAAGCCCCCTCGGCTGGCGATTTCGCCGGGCACACGCCGATGATGGCGCAGTACTTAGGCCTCAAGGCCGACCATCCGGACACTCTGCTGTTCTACCGGATGGGCGATTTCTACGAACTGTTCTGGGCCGACGCCGAAAAGGCCTCGCGCCTGCTCGACATCACGCTCACCCAGCGCGGCCAGTCGGCCGGGCAGCCGGTGCTGATGTGCGGCGTGCCCTTCCACTCGGTCGACACCTACCTGGCGCGGCTCATCAAGCTGGGCGAATCGGTCGCCATCTGCGAGCAGGTGGGCGAGGTCGGTGCCAGCAAGGGGCCGGTCGAGCGCAAGGTGGTGCGGGTGGTCACGCCCGGCACGCTGACCGACTCGGAACTGCTCAACGACAAGAGCGATTCGCTGCTGCTCGCCGTACATGCGGGCACGCGCAACTTCTGCGGCCTGGCCTGGCTCAGCGTGACGGGTGCCGAGCTGCGTCTGGCCGAGTGCCCGGCCGATGCGCTCGAAGCCTGGATCGCGCGCATCGCGCCGAGCGAGCTGCTGTACAGCGCCGAGGTCACGCCCGCCTTCGAGCAGCGCCTGAAGGCCGCGCGCGCGGCCGTGCCGTTCACGCTGTCGTTGCGTCCGGCCTGGCAGTTCGACCCCGGCCTGGGCGAGCGCAAGCTCAGTGAGCAGATGGGCAGCCACAGCCTCGCGGCATGGAACGCCGAATCGCTGGGCAATGCGCACGCCGCCGCCGCCGCGCTGCTGGGCTATGCCGAGCACACGCAGGGCCGCGCGCTGTCGCACGTGCAGCGGCTGTCGGTGGAACGCGACGGCGACCTGATCGAGCTGCCGCCCACCACGCGCCGCAACCTGGAGCTGGTGCAGACGCTGCGCGGCGAAGACGCGCCCACGATGTTCTCGCTGCTCGACACCTGCATGACGGGCATGGGCAGCCGCTTGCTCAAGCGCTGGCTGCTCTCGCCGCGCCGTGACCGCAGCGAAGCCCAGGGCCGGCTCGACGCCATCGGTGCGCTGCAGTCCCCCGGGCCCGGCGCCACGGCCGCGCCCTGGCGCACGCTGCGCGAGCAGCTGAAGAACACCAGCGACGTGGAACGCATCGCGGCGCGCATCGCGCTGCGCCAGGTGCGCCCGCGCGAACTGGTGGCGCTGCAGCTCGCGCTGGCGAAGGCCGAGCAACTGGCGCCGTTGCTGCCGGGCGCCGCCGCGCTGCTGGCGCAGATCATCGAACGCCTGGCACCGCCGCCGGGCTGCGCCGACCTGCTGGTGCGCGCGATCAAGCCCGATCCGTCGGCGCTGGTGCGCGACGGCGGCGTGATCGCCACCGGCCACGACGCCGAGCTCGACGAGCTGCGCGAGATCAGTGAGAACTGCGACGACTTCTTGCTCAAGCTCGAGATCAGCGAACGCGAGCGCACCGGCATCAGCAACCTGCGCGTGCAGTTCAACCGCGTGCACGGCTTCTACATCGAGGTGACGCAAAGCGCGCTCTCGAAGGTGCCCGACAACTACCGCCGCCGCCAGACGCTGAAGAACGCCGAGCGCTTCATCACGCCCGAGCTGAAGGCCTTCGAAGACAAGGCGCTGAGCGCGCAAGACCGCGCACTGGCGCGCGAGAAGTGGCTGTACGAGCAGCTGCTCGACGCGCTGCAGCCCTCGGTGCCCGCGCTCACGCAGCTGGCCGGCGGCATCGCCGCGCTCGACGCGCTGTGCGCGCTGGCCGAGCGCTCGCACACGCTGAACTGGCGCGCACCGACCTTCGTGTCGCACCCGTGCATCGAGATCCAGCAGGGCCGCCACCCGGTGGTGGAGGCGCGGCTGGCCGAGAAGTCGTCGGGCGGCTTCATCGCCAACGACACGCAGATGGGCCCGCAGCAGCGCATGCAGATCATCACCGGCCCGAACATGGGCGGTAAGTCGACCTACATGCGGCAGGTGGCGATCGTGGTGCTGCTGGCCTCCATCGGCTCGCACGTGCCGGCCACGGCCTGCCGGCTCGGGCCGATCGATGCCATTCACACGCGCATCGGCGCGGCCGACGACCTGGCCAACGCGCAGTCGACCTTCATGCTCGAGATGACCGAGGCCGCGCAAATCCTGCACAGCGCCACGGCGCAGTCGCTGGTGCTGATGGACGAGATCGGCCGCGGCACCAGCACCTTCGACGGCCTGGCGCTGGCGGCCGGCATCGCGGCGCAGCTGCACGACCGCAGCAAGGCCTTCACGCTGTTTGCCACGCACTACTTCGAGCTCACCGAGTTTCCGGCCACGCACCACGGCGCGGTGAACATGCACGTGAGCGCGACCGAGTCGGGCCGCGACATCGTGTTCCTGCACGAGATGCAGCCGGGCCCGGCCAGCAAGAGCTACGGCATCCAGGTGGCGCGCCTCGCGGGCATGCCCGCGGCGGTGGTCAACCACGCGCGGCAGGCGCTCGATGCGCTCGAATCGCAGCATGCGCAAACGCGTGCGCAGGTCGACCTGTTCGCGCCGCCGCCGGCCACCGAAACCCCCATGGCCAGCGCCGTAGAATCCGCGCTGGCTGCCCTCGACCCGGACACCATGAGCCCGCGCGAAGCCCTCGACGCGCTCTATGCCCTCCAGAAACTGAACGCACGTGAACGCAGTACCGCATGAGCGGGCCCAGTTCCTGCAAGGCGAACCCATGACTTATTGCGTAGGCATCAAACTCAACGCCGGCCTGGTGTTTCTCTCCGACTCGCGCACGAACGCGGGGGTCGACCACATCAGCACCTTCCGCAAGATGATCGTCTACGAGCAGCCGGGCGACCGCGTCATGGTGCTGCTGTCGTCGGGCAACCTGAGCATCTCGCAGTCGGTGCGCGAAATTTTGCAGATCGAAGAGCTGCGCGAAACGCGCGAAGACGGCACGCAGGGCGAACCCATCACCATCTGGAACGCCAAGAGCATGTTCGACGCCGCGCGCGTGCTGGGCTCGGCCGTGCGCCATGTGTACGACCGCGACGCCGAAGCACTCAAGCATGCGGGGCTGGACTTCAACGTGTCGTTCATCTTCGGCGGGCAGGTCAAGGGCGAAGGCATGCGCCTCTTTTTGGTCTACGCGGCCGGCAACTTCATCGAAGCCACCACCGAAACGCCCTACTTCCAGGTCGGCGAGTCGAAGTACGGCAAGCCCGTGCTCGACCGCGTGCTCACGCCCGAGACGCCGCTGGACGAAGCCGCCAAGTGCGCGCTGGTGTCGATGGACTCGACCATGAAGTCGAACCTGTCTGTGGGCCTGCCGCTGGACCTCGTGGTGTACGAGGCCAACAAGCTCGAGACCGACCGCGTGATCTGCATCGACGCGGACAACCCCTACTACCGCATGATGCACAACAGCTGGGGCCAGAAGCTGCGCGAGGTGTTCGACAGCATCGAAGACCCGGTGTGGGACGACAGCGCCACCGAACACCCGCTGCGGATGCCGGCCACGCGTCACAGCCCGCTGCGGAAAATCTCGACTCCCGACGAAAAGCTCATCTGAATCTGTCCGTGCCTCCTGTCATCTTTTCGCACGGCAACAGCTTTCCGGCGAGCACCTACCGCGTCGTTCTCGACAGCCTTCGCAACCGGGGCTTCGAGGTCGACGCCATCGAGAAATTCGGGCACGACCCGAAGTACCCCGTCACCGACAACTGGCCGCACCTGGTGCAGCAGCTGGCCGATTTCGCCAAGCTGCGCGCCGACCGCGCGGGCGGCCCGGTGTTCCTCATCGGCCATTCGCTGGGCGGCTTCCTGAGCCTGATGTGCGCGGCGCGCCACCCCGAGCTGGCGCGCGGCGTGCTGCTGATCGACTCGCCGATCCTCGGCGGCTGGCGCGCGAACACGCTCAACGTGGTCAAGCGCACGCCGCTCATGAAGAGCATTTCGCCCGGCGCCGTGAGCCGCAAGCGCAAGAACAGCTGGGAGCACCGCGAGGCGGTGTTCGAGCACTTCCGCAGCAAGAAGGCCTTCGCGAAGTGGGACGAGCAGGTGCTGCACGACTACATCGACCACGGCACCTTCGACAGCGAAGACACGCGCTCGCTGAGCTTCGACCGCGACGTGGAAACCGCCATCTACAACACCCTGCCCCACACGCTGGGCGGGCTGCTGCGCCGCCACCCGCTCAAGTGCAAGGTGGCTTTCATCGGCGGGCGCCAGTCGGTCGAGATGAAGCAGGTGGGCATGGCGATGACCGAGCAGGTCACCAAGGGCCGCATCACGATGCTCGACGGCAGCCACCTGTTCCCGATGGAAAAGCCGCTGGCCACGGCGGCGGCCATCGAGGCCTCGCTGCGCAACCTGATGTAGGTGGTGTTCAGGCGGTGCGGCAGGCGACCACGTCGCCGACGCGCAGCACACCGCCACGCAGCACCCGCGCCGTCACGCCGCCATGCCCGCGCATGGCGTTGTAGCCCCCGGCACCGAGCAGTTCTTCCATGCGCGAGCAGGGCTCGCAAGGCCCGGTGATCTCCAGCAGCACCTCGGACCCGAGCGCCAGCACCAGCGGCTGGTCGCGAAACAGCGAGCGCGCCGCCAGCAGGTTGAGGCCCGACACGACGAGGTTGCGGCGCAGCAGGCCGGCGTCGACACCCTCCATGCGCTGCGCGAGCGCCGCGATGACCGGCAGGTGCTCCGCCTGCATCAATGTGACCTGCCGCTTGCCACCGCCACGCCCGGCGCTGCTGCGGTCGTCGGCCAGGCCCAGCGCTTCGATCGCCAGCACCTCGTTCACCGATTGAACCGGCGTGCGCCGCGCGGGGCGCAGCAGGATGGCATCGAGCCGGCCGGGATGCGGAAACTGCCGGGTCAGAGCGTGGAGGTCGGACATGCGCCGCATTGTCCACGCGGACTTTTTTGCGCACCGCTGTCGGCCCGCCGCATACTGGCGCGTCCTTGGGGTTGAACCGACCTTCTTCGAAGCGACACGCACCGCGCCGACGATGACCACCACCGAGCTGAGCTGGATCGCCACCACACTGACCGCTGCGCGTCCGCGCGCGGTGGCGGCGCTGCTGCGCTACTTCCGCGACCTGGACACGGCCGAGGAAGGCTTCCAGGAAGCCAGCCTGCGCGCGCTGCGGCACTGGCCCGAGCACGGCCCGCCCGACGATCCGCTGGCGTGGCTGATCCTCGTGGGGCGCAACGCGGCGCTCGACGAGCTGCGGCGGCGCGACCGGCACGATCCGCTGCCCGAAGAGGACGACGGCGACGCGGACGCGACCCTCGACCCCGATCTCGCCGAACAGCTCGACCAGTCGCACTACCGCGACGACGTGCTGCGCCTGCTGTTCGTCTGCTGCCACCCCGCGTTGCCGCTCGCGCAGCAGATCGCACTGGCGCTGCGCATCGTCTCGGGGCTGTCGGTGCCGGAGATCGCGCGCGCCTTCCTGGTCGGCGAGCGTGCGATGGAGCAGCGCATCACGCGCGCCAAGCAGCGCGTGGCCGCGGCCGGCCTGCCCTTCGATGCGCCCGGCGCGCGCGAGCGCGGCGAGCGGCTGACGGCCGTGGGCGCGGTGGTCTACCTGCTGTTCAACGAAGGCTATGCGGCCAGCGGCGGCACGGCCCATGTGCGCGTGGCGCTGTGCGAAGAGGCGATCCGCCTCGCGCGCCTGCTGTGCGACCTGTTCCCCGACGCGCCCGAGACCGCCGGCCTGTGCGCCCTGCTGCTGTTGCAGCACGCGCGCGCCGATGCGCGGCTCGACGCGGCCGGCATGGTCGTGCTGCTCGAAGACCAGGACCGCACGCGCTGGCACCGCGCGGCGATCGACGAAGGCCTGGCGCTGCTCGACGCCGCGCTGCGCCAGCGCCGCGTCGGGCCGTACCAGCTGCAGGCGGCCATCGCGGCCACGCACGCGCGGGCTGCGCGCGCGGCCGACACCGACTGGGCTGAGATCGACCGGCTCTACGCCGGGCTCGAAAAGCTGCAGCCCTCGCCCGTGGTCACGCTCAACCGCGCAGTGGCCGTGGCCAAGGTGCGCGGGCCCGAAGCGGCATTGGCGATGGTCGACACGCTGGCGGTTCCGCTGTCGGCGTACTTCCACTTCCACGGCCTGCGCGGCGGGCTGCTGATGCAGCTGGGCCGCGCCGACGAAGCGCGCCGCGCCTTTGCCGACGCGCTCGCACTGGCCCGCACCGCCGCCGAAGCCGCGCACATCCGCCTGCTGCTCGACCGTCTCGGCGCGGGCACCTCTTCCGACTCCCTTCAAGCAAAGGACGCACGATGCTCTATTCCATCCTGATCTACGGTTCCGAAGCTGCGGCGGCCGGCTGGGCGCCCGAGGTCGAAGACGAGATGCTCGAGCGCCACACCGACCTGCGCGACGAGCTGCAGGCTGCCGGCCGGCTCGGCACCGTGCTGCGCCTGATGCCCGACACCGCCACCACCGTGCGGCACGCCGGCGCCGCGCACCCGCTGGTGACCGACGGGCCGTTCGCCGAGACGAAGGAGCAGCTGATGGGCATCTACATCGTCGAGTGCGAGTCACTCGAAGACGCGCGGCATGCGGCGCGGCGGCTGGACTTCGAGGGCGGCGTGTTCGAGATCCGCCCGGTGACCTGGTACGACCCGGGCGTGATTGCGCCGCGCATCCCGCAGGTCTGAAAAAAACTCCACTGCGCTGTCGGATCAGCTGGGCCTGCGCCGTCCTTGGAACGAGCGCCCGCATGTCGCGGGTCGCCACTCACGCCAAGGAGAAACGTCCATGCCCTCGAATGTCCCCTCTTTGAAAGACCGCTGCGCCGTGATCCACGGCGGCAGCGGTGCCCTCGGCGGCGCCGTCGCCCGTGCCTTTGCACGCGAAGGCGCCCGCGTGTTCGTCACCGGCCGCAGCCGCGACAAGCTCGATGCGGTGGTGCGAGACATCACCCAAGCCGGCGGCCGCGCACAGGCCGCGGTGGTCGACGCGCTGGACGAAGCCGCGATGCTGCGCCACGCGGCCGAGGTCGCCGAGCAAGTCGGCGGCATCGACCTCGCGTTCAACGCGGTCGGCATCTTCCACGTGCAGGGCCGGCCGCTGGCCGAGTTGTCGCTGGAGGACTTCTTCCTCCCCATCCACGCCTACACGCGCAGCAACTTCCTCACCGCCAAGGCCGTGGCGCCGCACATGGCGGCGCGCGGCGGCGGCGTGATCCTGTCGGTGTCGACGCCCGCCTCGCGCCTACCCGGCCCCGGGTACCTCGGACATGCCGTGGCCTGCGCCGGCGTGGAGGGGCTCGCGCGTCACATGGCGGGCGAGCTGGCGGTCTTTCGCATCCGCACGGCCTGCATCCGCTCGCACGCGATTCCCGAGGCGGTGGCCGCGGGCTCGCACAGCGGCGAGGTGTTTCGCCCGGCGGCCGAGCGCATGGGCCTCACGGTCGAGCAGATGCTGGCCGCGCGGCCCGAGGGGCTGCTGGTCGAACGCCTGCCCTCGCTGGACCAGCTCGCGGGCACCGCAGTGTTCCTGGCCTCGCCGCTGGCCGGGGCCATGACCGGGGCAATAGTCAACCTGAGCGGAGGGGTCATCCTCGATTAGGGTTGTGGTCGCTTTGAATTAACATCAAGATACAAATAGGAACTTTAGAAACAGTCGTTTCATTTAAGAAAAAACGTTGCACCACGTACACCACGGCTCAAAAATGTCGTCCTATGTCTGCCCCTCTCCTGGAAGACGTTGAAGTGGTCTCGCTGAGCCCCGCGCTGGTGGTCGAAGACGATCCGGCCATGCGCGAGCGCCTGGCGTACGTGCTGTCGACACTCGGATGCGACGAGCCCCAGATCGCCTGGGCCGACAGCCTGACCTCGGCCCGCTCGCTGCTGGAGCAGCAGCATTTCGGTGTGGCGCTGATCGACATCGGCCTGCCCGACGGCAGCGGCGTCGACCTGATCGAGTGGATGCACGTGCACCACCGGCTGGTGCCCGCCGTGGTGATCTCGGCCTGGCGCACCGAGGCCGTGATCTTCGCGGCGCTGCGCGCCGGCGCCATCGGCTACCTGCTGAAGGAACGCGACGACCTCGAGCTCAGCATCGCGCTGCGCAGCATCGAGCAAGGCGGCGCGCCGATCGACCCGGCCATCGCCCGCCGCATCCTCGGCTGGGTCGCGACCCAGCTGCCCGGCCTGCCCTCGCCGCCCGACGACCCGTCGCTGACGCCCGCCACCACGCCCGTCATGCTGACGCCGCGCGAGCGCAAAATCCTCGAGCTCGTGTCGCAAGGGATGAGCAACCGCGACATGGCGGAGGCGCTGTCGATCTCCAGACTGACCGTGGAATGCCACACCAAGAACATCTACCGCAAGCTGGCCGTCAACTCGCGCACCGAGGCGGTCTACCAGGGCCGAAGGCAGGGCTTGCTGCGCTGACGGTCTTCGCGGGCCTCGTGATGTGGGCCCTGTGGCTGCTGCTCTCGACGGGCAGCGCACACGCACAAACACCGGTGGTTCCCGAGCTTCGCGCCGAAGCCGCGCGCGGCACCGGCTGGGACGACACGACCCCGCCCACCGACGGCTGGACACCCGTCGCCCTGCCCGACAGCTGGGCCACGCGCTGGCCCGGCTTCGACGGCGTGGTCTGGTACCGGCTGACCTGGGAGCAGCCCGCGCCGGCGGGCGAGACCGGGCTGCTGCTGCACTACCTGAACATGGCCGGCGAGGTCTCGCTCAACGGCACGACGATCTGGCGCGACCGCAGCCTGGTCGAGCCGCTCACGCGCGCATGGAACTCGCCGCGCTACTGGCTGCTGGACGCGCCGCAACTGCGCGCCGGCACCAACACGCTGCTGGTGCGCGTGTCGGGGCTGTCGGCCTACCAGGCCGGGCTGGGGCCAGTGAGCCTGGGCACGCCCGCGGCCATGCAGGCCGAGTTCGGCCGCGAGCAGCTCATGCGGCGCGACCTGCAGGTGTTCGGCCTGGCGACCAGCGCGGCCGTGTCGGCCTTCTTCGCGGCATGGTGGCTGCTGCGGCGGCGCGAGACGGCCTACGGCTGGTTCGCGGCGATGTCGGTGCTGTGGCTGCTGTTCGGCTACAACCAGATCGCCACCAGCCCGTGGCCCTTTGCCAGCAACCACAGCTGGCAGGCGCTGAACACCTCGCTGCTGCTGTTCTTCAGCGTGTCGTACGGCGTGTTCGTGCTGCGCTTTGCCGGGCGGCGCCTGCCGCGCCTGGAGATCGCGGCGTTCGCGGTGGCGGCCGTGGGCGTGCTCGACCTGTGGTTCGCGGGCACCGCCAACCTGCCCACGCACCGCGCGATCTGGACGCTGGTGGGCGGCCTCACGATCATCGTGGTGAACAGCAGCGGCATCTTCCACGCGCTGCGCCACCGGGGCAGCCCGATGCGTTCGCTGGCGCCGTTCATGGCGGTGTCGGCACTCACGGGCGCGCACGACCTGCTGGTGTTCACGCAGGTGATCGACAGCAACATCTACTACACGACCATGTCCTCGTACGTGCTGCTGCTGGGCATGGCGCTGACGCAGGCCGGGCGCTTCGTGCAGAGCCTGCGACGCATCGAGAACTTCAACACCGAGCTGATCGAGGAAGTGAACGCCGCCAAGGCCGAGCTCGCATCCACGCTCGCGCAGCAGCATGCGCTGGAGCTCGCGCACGCGCGCATCGGCGAGCGCGTGGCGCTGGTGAGCGACCTGCACGACGGCCTGGGCGGCATGCTGGTGGGCAGCATCGCGACGCTGGAACGCACGCCCGAGCACCTCAGCGCGCCGCAGCTGCTGGCGATGCTCAAGAGCCTGCGCGACGACCTGCGGCTGATCATCGACGCCACCGGCCGCGACGACGGCGCGCGCGCGCTTGGCGAGCTGCTGGCGCCGCTGCGCTACCGCAGCGCGCAGCTGCTGGACGCCAACGGCATCGACTGCCGCTGGAAGGTCTCGGGCATCGACACGCTCGAGCTCGCGCCCTCGCAGAGCCTGGACCTGATGCGCTTCCTGCAGGAGGCGCTGACCAATGTGCTCAAGCACAGCGCGGGCCGTCGCGTGGACGTGACGGTGGCGCGCGCGGGCGCCGAACTGCAGCTCAGCGTGCGCGACGACGGCCGCGGTTTCGCGGTGGACGGCGTGAGCGGCGGCGCGGGGCTGCGCAACCTGCGGGCACGGGCACGCCGCCTGGGCGCGCAGCTGCAGCTGCAGTCGCGCCCCGGCGAGACGCAGGTGGTGCTGCGGATGCCGTTGGGCGGTGCGGCGGCTACTTGACCAGTGCCAGCGTGCCCTTCATAAGCGACGCGTGGCCCGGGAACGAGCAGAACCACGCATAGCTGTCTCCCGCCTTGAGCTTGCTCACGTCGAAGCTCACGGCATCGGTCTCGCCGCCGCCGATGACCTTCGAATGCGCGATGACGCGGGCATCGCCCGGCTTCACGTAGGCCTTGTCCAGCCCCGCACCGATGCCGTCCGCCGCCACGCCCTGTGCGTCGGCGGCCTTGCTCAACACCCAGTTGTGGCCCATCGCGGCCTTGGGCAGCTTGCCGACGTGCTTGAGCTTCACGGTGAACTGCTTGCAGCTGGCCGGCACCACGATGGCGGTCTTGTTGAACTGCATCGCGTCGTTGCCTTCGATCTCGATGTCGCAGGTGGCGGCCAGCACGGGGCCGGCGAGCAGCGCCGTGAAAAGCAGGGCCGCGGTGGTTCTCGTCTTCATCACATGGTTCCTTCGGTGAGGTGCCGATTCGGCACGCCCCACTGTGCGGTGGGCGTGCCGCGAAACACTTGCGATGAATCAATGCGCGGCGAAAAACCTCAGAGTTCGAGCACCAGCCGCCCGTCGCAGGCACGCGAACAGCAGGCCATCATCTTCGTGTTCGCATCGCGCTCGCTGCGCGTGAGCACCACGTCGCGGTGATCGACCTTGCCGGCCAGCACGCGCACTTCGCACGAACCGCACAGGCCTTCCTCGCAGTCGCTCTGCACATCGACGTTGGCCGCGCGCAGGGCCGTCAGCAAGGTCTGGTCGGGCGGTACGGTGATGACGAGGCCAGAGTCTTTCAGCTCCACCTCGAAGGCATGTTCCTTCGACGGGTCGAGCGTGGCCAGCGTCGATTCGAAATGCTCGACGCGCAGCGCACCTTCGGGCCACGCGGCGCAACAGTCTTCCAGCGCTTCGAGCATGCGCAGCGGGCCGCAGGCGTACACCTGCGCGCCGGGCACGGGCGCGGCCAGCAGCGCGCGCAGGTCGTTGCGCCGGCCTTCGTCGGCGGCGTGCACATGCAGGCGCCCGCCGTGCAGCGCGGCCAGTTCGTCGACGAAGGCCATGCTCGCGCGGCTGCGGCCGCTGTAGTGCAGTTCGTAGTCCATGCCCAGCGCCTTGGCGCGCCGCGCCATCGCGCTCACGGGCGTGATGCCGATGCCACCGGCGATGAAGATCGCCTTGGCGAGCGACTCGTCGAGCCGGAAGTGGTTGCGCGGGCCACGGATGCGCAGGCGGTCGCCCACCTTCACGTTCCCATGCACCCAGGCCGAACCGCCACGGCCTTCGGGCTCGTGCAGCACGGCGATCTCCAGCGCGTGGGCTTCGTCGGGGTCGCCGCACAGCGAGTACTGGCGCGACAACTCGGGCGAGCCGCATTCGACGTCGATGTGCGAGCCCGGCGTCCAGCGTGGCAGCGGCTTGCCGTCGGGCGACACCAGGCGCAGGCGCACGATGCCGTCGGCCACCGGCGTCACGCGCTCGACCACCACCGGCCGCGCGATGGCGTGCGCCGACGGCTCGCCGATGCGTACCGGCACCTGCACGTCGCGCAGGCCCGCGTTGGCGCGCTCCGGGTTGGCGCGCGGGTCCCACTCGACCCACAGGTGCTCGGGGCCACGGAACGAGGTGTTGGGCACGTAGCTGAAGCGCTGCTCCGACAGGCGCATGTGCGGCAGCCGGCGCGTGAACTCCTCCAGGAAGATCTGCATCTCCATGCGCGCCAGGTTCTTGCCCATGCACTGGTGCGAACCGTAGCCGAAGGTCAGGTGGTCACTGGCGTTGTCGCGCCGGATGTCGAACAGGTCGGCATCGGCGAAGTGGCCTTCGTCGTGATTGGCCGACGAGGTGACGATCAAGAGGCGCGAGCCCGCCGGCAGGTCGACGCCGCCGACCTGCGTGTCCTTGGTGACGAGCCGGCGCCAGGCGGCCACCGAGCCGTTGTGGCGCAGGCACTCTTCCACCGCGTTGGGAATGAGGCCCGGGTCGTCGCACAACTCCTGCCACACCTGCGGATGCTGCAGCAGCAGCTTCACGGCGTTGGCGGTGGCGTTGGCGGTGGTCTCGTGCGCGGCGACGATACCGGCCATCATCATCGAGTGCAGGTACGAGTCGGTGACGACCTCGGGGTGCTGCATCTGCTTGCGGATGCCGTACTGCATCCAGCCCGGTGCGTCGGGGTCTTGCCGCATCTTGTCGAGCACCTTGCCGGCGTACTGCCAGAAGTTGCCGACGGCGTGCGCCACGGCCACCTGCTCCTCGGGCTTGGGGCGGCCCCAGGTGTTGACGGTGTGCGCAATGGAATATTTGCGCAGCGTGTCCATGTCTTCCTCGGGCACGCCGAGAAAGTGCAGCGCCACGGTGAGCGGAATCTCCCACAGCATCTGGTCGACGAGGTCGGCGCGGCCGTCGTCGATGAAGCGGTCGACATAGCTGCGCGCCAGTTCGCGCACCAGCGGCTCGTGGTGCTTCAGCGCCTCGGGCGTGAACGGGTCCATGAGCGCGCGGCGGCGCGGCATGTGGGCCGGCTCGTCCTCGTTCACCAGCGTGCGGTTGAGCGCAAAGCCGTAGCTTGCGAGCACGGCGTTGGCTTCTTCGCCCGTGGGCGTGATCTTCTCCAGCGCGTTCGACGGGCTGAAGGTGAGGTTGTCGCGGAACACCGCCTTGATGTCGTCGTAGCGCGTGATCACCCAGTAGCCCAGCTTGGGGCTGTAGAAGATCGGCTCCTGCTCGCGGGCCCAGCGCACGTACTCGGGCGGGTCCTGCTGGTAGCCGTCCTCGAAGGGATCGAACTCGGCGGCGCGCTGGCTCACGGGGCAGCCGGTGGGCGTGCGCTCGGCGGAGAGCGCCCCGTGCGCGACGGGGCAACCGGAGGTGCGCGAAGGCATGGCGGTATCGGACATGGCAGCAGACTCAGTCGAGCGTGATCTTCAGGTCGCGGATCAGCTTGTGCCAGCGCGCGGTCTCGGCCTTGAGCAGCTCGGTGTACTGCGCGGGCGTGTTGCCCACGGGCTCGACGCCGAAGTCGACCATGCGCTTGTTCACCGAGGGCTCGTGGATGGCGGCCACCAGCTGGCGGTTAAGCGTGTTCACCACGTCGGCCGGCGTGGCCGCGGGCACCACCACGCCGACCAGCGCGGCGGCCTCGACGTTCTTGTAGCCGAGCTCGGCGAAGGTGGGCACGTCGGGCAGCTGCGGCAGGCGCGTGGGGTTGGCCACGGCCAGCGCGCGCACCTTGCCGCCCTTGATGAAGCCGGCGCCGGCGGCCATGTCGACCATCATGGCCGGCAGCTGCCCGCCGACCACGTCGGCCAGCGCGGGCGCCGCGCCGCGGTACGGCACGTGGACCATGAAGAGCCTGGCTTCCACCTTCAGCAGTTCCATCGCCAGGTGGTGCGGGCTGCCCGCACCGGCCGAGGCGTAGTTGATGCCGCCCGGCTTGGCCTTGGCCTGGGCGATGAAGTCCTTGGCGGTGGCAAAGCCCGAGTTGGCGCCGACCACCAGGATCATGGGGAACTTGCCCATCAGCGTGACGGGCGCCAGGTCCTTCGTGGGGCTGTAGCTCAGCGACTTGTACAGCGCCGGGTTGAACACCAGCGTGCCGTTGTCGGCCGAGAGCACGGTGTAGCCGTCGGCCGGGGCGCGCGCGGTTTCGGCGGCAGCCAGCGCGGTGTTGCCGCCCGGCTTGTTGTCCACCAGCACCGGCTGGCCGACCTGCGTCGACAGCGTCTGGGCGACGGTGCGCGCGAGGAAGTCGGAGCCGCCGCCGGCCGCATAAGGCACGAGCCAGCGGATGGGCTTGGCGGGGAAAGCAGTCTGGGCGCTGGCGGCGGTGGCCAGGGCAGCCAGGGACAGGACCGCAAGGCCGCGGGCGAAGTGCTTCTTCATCGGGGTGTCTCCGGAGTGGAAATTGTGTATTGCGTAATTATCATACGCATTGCGTAATCACCAGACCACGGGTTTACCCGGCCACCGAGGCCGCCACCTAAGATGAGGACGACATGACCTCCCCTGCCGAAGCACCCTCTTCCCCTCCCCGCGAGCGCCGCCAGCGCGTGCAGTCCGCCGAGACCGGCATGGCCGTGCTCAAGGGCCTGGCGCACCTGGGCGGGCGCAGCAGCCTCACGGCCCTGGCCACCCACGTGGGCGAGAGCCCGGCGAAGGTGCACCGCTACCTCGCGAGCCTGATGGAAGAAAGCCTGGTGCGCCAGGACACCGCCTCGCAGCACTACTACCTGGGCCCCGAGGCGATCCAGATCGGCCTGGCCGCCATGCGCCAGGCCGACCCGATCCGCGCGGCCGAGCCCTGCCTGATCCGCCTGCGCGAATCGCTGGAGGTGACCTGCTTCGTCGCGGTGATGGGCAACAAGGGCCCGACCATCGTGCGCTTCGAGGAACCGGGCCTGCCGGTGACGGTGAACGTGCGCGCCGGCTCGGTGATGTCGATGCTGTGGTCGGCCACCGGTCGCGCCTTCCTGGGCCTGCTCGACGAATCGCGCGTGGTGGCGCTGGCCGAGCAGGAACTGGCCGACGCCACCGAGGACATGCGCGCGCTGCTCGATGCCGACGACCCCATCGGTGCGTTGCGCCGCGAGGTGCAGCAGGCGCACTGCGCCATCGTGCGGGACACCTACCTGCGCGGCATCAGCGCCGTGGCGGCGCCGGTGTACGACTACGCGGGAAGGGTGTGCGCCGTGATCACCGCGCTGGGCGCCACGGGCGGGTTCGACCCGGCTATCGACGGGCCGATCGCCATCGCCGTGCGGCGGGAGGCGAAGGCCGCCGGCGCGCTGCTGGGCGCGGCGGCCTGAGGCTGCCGGCTTATTCCGCCCAGACCACTGCGCCGGTCCACGCCGTGGCCAGCACCACGATGCCGAAGGCGATGCGATACCAGGCGAACGGAATGAAGTTGTGCGTGCTGATGTACTTCAGCAGCCAGCGCACGCACAGCCATGCGCTGATGAACGAGAAGGCCAGGCCCACCGTGAACATCGGAATGTCGGCCACCGACAGCAGCGCGCGCTCCTTGTAGAGGCTGTAGGCGCCGGCACCGATGAGCGTCGGAATGGCCAGGAAGAACGAGAAATCGGTGGCCGCCTGGCGCGACAGGCCCAGCAGCATGCCGCCGATGATGGTCGAGCCGCTGCGGCTGGTGCCGGGGATCATCGCGAAGCACTGCACCAGGCCGACCTTGAGCGCGTCCCAGGGTGTCATGTCGTCCACGTGCTCGACGCGCACCGAACCGGGCGGGCGCTTCTCGGCCCACAGGATGATGAAGCCGCCGATGATGAAGGTGCTCGCCACCACGGTCGGGATGAACAGGTGCGCCTTGATCATCTTGCCGAACAGGAGGCCCAGCACCACCGCGGGCAGGAAGCCGATGACGATGTTCAGCGCCAGCCGGCGCGCCTTGGGCTGGCGCGGCAGCGCCACCACGGTCGAATGGATCTTCTGCCAGTAGACCAGGATCACCGCGAAGATCGCGCCGGTCTGGATGGCGATGTCGAACACCTTGGCCTTGGCGTCGTCGAAGCCCAGCAGCGAGCCCGCAAGAATGAGGTGGCCGGTCGACGAGATCGGCAGGAATTCGGTCAGACCCTCCACGATGCCCATGACAGCGGCCTTGACCAGCAAAACGATATCCACGCGTACTCCTTGAAAGAGCGGCAATTATGGCGAGGCCATCGGTCAGGCCCTGTTCAGGCGCCGTTCCGCCGGTGAAACGCAAGGCAGCCCGCCCACGGAAATACCTAGTTCAGGTGATGTTCGACCTCGGCGCGTTAATACATATTGATAACAGTTATTCATCTGCGCCCGAAGGAGCATCCATGTCAACGTTCACCACCGGGAGTGAACTCGAGGACTGCGTCGCAGAAGAACGCCCCTCGACGCTCGACGACCATGTCGAAGACCGTCTCAAGAGCCCCTGCCAACTGGAGCGGGAGCAGTGCCACGGCATGCTGCGCGTGGCCGAAGCCACCGGCGCCTCGGCCCACGAGCTGCGCCAGCTGACGCAGCGCCTGGCCGACATCGACCGCTGCGGCGCCAGCGCCTGCATCGTCGCGCAAGGCCATGTGGAGGCCGACCGCATGGCCTCCGGCCTGCAGGCCAACGCCGCCCTGTGCATCGACTTCCGGTTGCTGGAGCCGCTGGGCCCGGCCCATGACAAGAAATGGTTTGCGCGCTGGAAGTTCTGGAGCTTCCTGCTCGGCGCGGCCGGCCCGGTGGCCGCGCTCACGCTGCAGGGCCTGGCGCTGCGCCCGAGCGAGCCGCACGACGCGCACGCCGACCTGGTGGCCAAGTCGCGCAAGGTGCTCGAAAGCTGGCGCCGCACCTCCGACACCCTCTTCTGGCACGCGGTGGAAGACTACGTGCGCCAGCAGGCCTTCTCGCTCGAGACCCAGGCCTACCTGATGCACTGCGTGGCGTCGGTCTTCGCCGCCGAGGCGCCCGTGCTGTGCGACGCCGAGCGCGAACGGCTGGCCTCCGTGCTCACCGACACCTACTGCGACGCGCTCGGCACGGCGGCGACCATGCCCTCGTCGGACATCTACCGCCGCCTGGCGCAGGGCCTGGAAACCGACAGCGGCAACGCCGGCCCGGGCCGCCCGCTCGCGCGCGGCGAGGCCGCGCAGGTGGCAATGACCACGCTGGTCACGGTCGTCGGCAACGGCGGCTCACACTGAAGCGCGACGGCGCAGCGCGCGCACCGCGCTGTCGACCGTCGTCAGCACCGGCAGGCCACTGGCCGCTTCGCAGGCACCACGCGCCCGCGCCATGCTGAACTGAGCCAGGGCAATGCGCGTGCAGCCGCGTGCGCGCAACGCCGCGGCTTGTTCGGCGATGAGCGCATCGTGGCGCTGCGTGTCGCCCGCATCGAGCGCGGCCAGCGCGCCCTCGGCCAGCGCGAGTTCGAGCGCCATGCCCGAAGGAAACTCCGGCGGCATCGATTCCAGCGTGCGCGCGAAAGTCGCGATCAGGCCCAGGCGGCCTTCGCCCTGTACGGCCTCTTCGATCATGGCCTCGTTGGGCTTGAGCACCGGAATGCCCGCGTGCCACTGCGCCACCGCCTCGATGCACGGCCCGAAGGCCGAGCAGGTGAAGAGGATGCCGCGCGCGCCCGTGTCCACCGCGTACTGCGCCAGGCGCTGGAAGCGCTCGTGCATCGCCGCGTCGAGCCCCTTGCCGTCGCGCGCGAGGTCGGCTGACAGGCTGTCGTCCAGCAGGTTCATGCGCACGGCCTCGGGCCAGTCGCGTGCGAAGGCTTCGTTGATGGGCGCGACGGAATGCGAGAGCGCGTGGATGAGGGCGATGCGTGTCATGAAGTCAGGTGAGATCAGATGCCCTTGGACGACGGGTTGGCAAAGGCCTCCTTCGTCTCGGCATTGAGCGGGTAGTTGATGTTGATGCCCTTGGGCGGAATCGGCGACATGAACCACTTGCCGTAGAGCTTTTCCATCTCGCCGGACTTCATCATGCCCGACACCACGCGGTCCACCAGCGCCTTGAAGGCCGGGTCGTCCTTGCGGAACATCAGCGACTGGTTCTCGGTGCGCAGGCTCTCGCCGGTGATGACGAAGTCCTTCGGGTTGCGCGCGTTGGCGATCTGGCCCGCGAGCAGGATGTCGTCGAGCACGAAGGCCTGCGCGCGGCCGCTCTCGACCAGCAGGAACGAGTCGGTGTGGTCCTTGCCCGAGAGCTGGTTCACCTCGAGGCTGCGGCCCTTGTCGGCCGCGCGCAGCAGGCGGAACGACGTGGTGCCGGCGGTGGTGACCACCGTCTTGCCCTGCAGGTCGGCGATGCTCTTGATGCCCGAATCGGCCTTCACCAAGGTGCGCACGTTGTAGCGGAAGATGTCCGGCGAGAAGGCCACCTGCGACTGGCGCTCGACCAGGTTGGTGGTGGAGCCGCACTCGATGTCCACCGTGCCGTTCTGCACCAGCGGGATGCGGTTGGCCGAGGTCACGGCCTGGTACTTGACCTCAACGGCCGGCAGCTTCAGCTCGGTCTTCACCGCGTCGACGATGCGGTTGCAGATCTCGATGCTGTAGCCCACGGGCTTGAGGTTGGCGTCCAGGTACGAGAAGCCGAACGAGGCCTCGCGGTAGCCGAAGGTGATGGCGCCGCTGGCCTTGATCTTGGCGAGCGTGTCGTTGGCGGGCTGCGCCTGCGCGGGAGCGGTCGGTGCCAGGGCGGCAAGGGCCAGCGCGAAGGCGGCGGCGGCGATGGAAAGCGACGGGCGAAGCTGGGGCATGGAACGCTCCTCGGAACGGCGGTTGAAGAAAAAGGGGCGGTGGCTCAGCGCGCGGCGCTGCGCGTGACCGCGTCGACCGAGGCGGCGAGCCGCGCGACGATCTCCTGCAGGTGGTCGCGCGCCGCGATGTACGGCGGCGCCAGCAGCACGTGGTCGCCCTGGCGGCCGTCGACCGTGCCGCCGAAGGGGTAGCACAGCAGGCCGCGCGCCATCGCGTCCTTCTTGAGGCGCGCGTTGACAGCCAGGGCCGGATCGAAAGGCTTCTTGCTCGCGCGGTCGGCCACCAGCTCGACGCCCCAGAAGAAGCCGCGCCCGCGGATGTCGCCCACGTGCGGGTGGTCGCCCAGCGCCTCGGCCAGCATCGCGCCGAAGACAACGCCGTCGTCGCGCACCTTGGCAACCAGGCCGTCGCGGCGGATCACCTGCTGCACCGCGAGCGCCGCCGCGCAGGCCATCGGATGGCCCAGGTAGGTGTGGCCATGCTGGAAGAAGCCGCTGCCCTTGGACATGGCCTCGACGATGCGGCGCTGCGCCAGCACCGCGCCGATCGGCTGGTAGCCGCCGCCCAGGCCCTTGGCGACGGTCATCAGGTCGGGCACCACGCCCTCCTGCTCGCAGGCGTGCAGCGAACCGGTGCGGCCCATGCCGCACATCACCTCGTCGAGGATCAGCAGCACGCCGTACTTGTCGCACACGGCGCGCACGGCCTTGAAATAGCCCGGCACCGGCGTGAGCACGCCGGCGGTGGCGCCGCCCACGGTCTCGGCCACGAAGGCGATCACGCGGTCGGCACCCTGCGCGACGATGGCCGCTTCGAGCTCATCTGCCAGGCGCAGGCCGTACTGCTCGGCGCTTTCATCGGCGCGCTGCTCGCGGTAGGGGTAGCACGGCGCGACGTGCGTGGCCGGCACGAGGATGGGCGCGAAGGGCTCGCGCCGCCAGGCGTTGCCGCCCACCGCGAGCGCGCCCAGCGTGTTGCCGTGGTAGCTCTGGCGGCGCGCGATGAAGTGCGTGCGCTGCGGCTGGCCGACCTCCACGAAGTACTGGCGCGCCATCTTCAGCGCCGACTCCACCGCCTCGGAGCCGCCGCTCACGAGGTACACGTGGCTCATGCCTTCGGGGGCGCCACCGATGAGTTCGTCGGCCAGCTGCTCGGCCACCTCGCTCGTGAAGAAGCTGGTGTGGGCGTAGGCCAGTGTGTCGATCTGCGCGTGCATGGCCGCCATCACCTCGGGATGGCCGTGGCCGAGCGAGGACACGGCCGCGCCGCCCGAGGCGTCGAGGTACTCGCGCCCTTCGGCGTCGCGGATGAACATGCCTTGCGCGCTGGCGGCAACGGGCGGGGTCTGGCGAAGGTGGCGGTGGAAGACGTGCGTCATGGCGAGGGAAAAGCTGGGGCCTGTGTTTGGAACTAACGTTTCGGCTGAATTATTGTTTGGAACATTTGTTCCGTCAACTCACGGGATTTCCCTGCTCCGGTACATTCGTTCCAGACACCGCACGAAAAGAGACACCGCCATGAGCGCTGCGCCGGGCCGCCCCAAGCAAGCTCGCACCGCAGTGCGAAGCACGAAGGTATTTCGATGAACGCCAAAGAACTGATCCGCCAACGCTTCAACGAACTGAGCCCCGCCCTGCAGCAGGTGGCGCGCTACGTGCTCGACCACCCCAACGAAGTGGTCACGGGCTCGATGCGCAACGTCGGCACGCGCGCGCAGAGCACGCCGGCCACGCTGGTGCGCTTCGCGCAGCACCTGGGCTTCGAGGGCTGGCCGCAGCTGAAGGAGGCCTTCGCCGCCGACATGGGCCTGGGCACCGAGACCTACGGCGGGCGCGCCAAGCAGCTGGTGGGCCGCGTCGCCGACCAGGGCCTGGCGGGCGAGATGTTCGAGGTGCAGCGGCGCAACCTGGAGCTCACGCACCAGCAGAGCGGGCCGGCGCTGCTCAAGGCCTGCGCGCTGCTGGAGAAGGCGCCGGCCGTGCACGCGGCGGGCTTTCGCGCCTGCTTTCCGATCGCCTTCTCGTTCGTGTACGTGTACCGGCTCTTTCGCACCAGCGTGCACCTGGTGGACGGCCAGGGCGGCTCGCTCGAGATGCAGCAGCGCGCCTTCGCCAAGGGCGACGCGCTGGTGGTGGCGAGCTTTGCGCCCTACTCGCGCGAGGCTTTGCAGGTGGCCGAGGCGGCGAAGGCGGCGGGTTGCCGCATCGTGGCGATCACCGACAGCGTGACCTCGCCGCTGTCGCTGCTGGCGGACGAGACGCTGCTCTTCACCATCCACAGCCCCTCGTTCTTCCCGTCGGTGGCGGCCGGCGTGGCGGTGACGGAAGCGCTGGTCGAGCTGCTGGCGAGCCGCGCGGGCAAGCCGGTGATCCGGCGCATCGACCAGGCCGAGGCGCAGCTGTTCGAGTCGGGGGCCTACCTCATGGCGCCGGTGGCGCGGGGCGGCTGATCAGGCCAGCGCGCGGGTGCGGCCGGCGCTCTGGCGCAGGTAGAGCACCAGCAGGTCGCGGTTGGCGTTGATGTGCTCGCGCATCGCGGCTTCGGCGCCCGAAGCCTCCTGCCGGCCCAGCGCCTCGACGATGCAGCGGTGCTCTTCGAGCGCCTGCAGGGCCTGGCTGTGGCGGTACAGCAGCATCGCGGCGTCGTGCCTGTGCGGGCGCGAGCGGCTGTCGAAGATCACCGGCAGCTGGCAGGCGCGCTGCACGGCCTCGCTGAGCCAGCGGTTGTCGGCCAGCGACAGCAGCTTGTGGTGGAAGGCCTGGTTCAGGTCCTGCCACAGGTCGGCCCGCTCGTCGGTCCAGTCGCCGCTGTCGTGCAGCAGTGCATGCTGCTCGTCGACCATGGCCGTCAGTTCGGCCAGCGCCTCGTCGTCCAGGCCGCGCTCGCTGAGCAGGCGGCAGCCCATGCCTTCGAGCGTGGCGCGCACGCTGAAGGCGTCGAACACGTCCTTGGCGTCGAAACGGCGCACCTGGAAACCCCGCTGCGGGTGGTAGACCAGCAACCCCTCGTCGGCCAGCCGCGCCATGGCGCCGCGCACAGGGGTGCGCGACACGCCAAGCTCATTGGCGAGCGAAATCTCCATCAGGTGGGCGCCGGGGGCGATCGCACCGTCGAAGATGCGGGTGCGCAGCGTGTCGGCCACGGACAGAACGCGCGTCCGCGAGGGATCTGGGGGGGTCATCGAAAGTCGGAAACAGGGGACGGCCGGAAGCGGGCCGCGCGGATGGTACGGCGGCGTATCGAAGCTTCATATCCCCAATTTCCGTAAAAATACCGTTCTGGCGACTTTTTCGAGAATTACGGAAAAATTATTAACTTCTGTAAACAACCACCCCGGTTTCTGCGTTACCGCCCCGCTGTTTCTGCCGCCAGGTGGATCGCGGCGCGAATCCGGGGGTAGGTGCCGCAGCGGCAGATGTTGCCGCGCATGGCGTCCGACACCTGGTCGTCGCTGGGCTTCGGTGTCGCCTTGAGCAGCGCGCAGGCCGACATGAGCTGGCCGCTCTGGCAATAGCCGCACTGCACCACGTCGACCTCGGTCCAGGCCGCGCGCAGGGCGTCGGCCTCCCGGCCTTTCAGGCCTTCGATGGTGGTGACTTCGCGCCCGCCCACGGCCTCCAGCGGGGTGACGCAGGAGCGCACGGCCTGGCCGTCCAGGTGCACGGTGCAGGCGCCGCACAGCGCCTTGCCGCAGCCGAACTTGGTGCCGACGAGCTTCATTTCGCCGCGCAGCACCCACAGCAGCGGGGTGTCGGGCTCGGCGCTCACGGTGGCGGTCTGGCCGTTGATCTTCAGCGTGGTGGTGGTCATGGGGTGTCTTTCTTGCTGTTCCGGGAGATCAGGCCAGCCGCAGAGGCAGGCTGCGCAGGCGCTGGCCGGTCAGCGCGAACACGGCGTTGGCCACGGCGGGCGCGATGGGCGGCGTGCCCGGCTCGCCCACGCCGCCGGGCGGCACCTCGGCGCCGGTGCCGGCGAGGATGTCGACCTCGATGGCCGGGCACTCGTCGATGCGCAGCGGCGTGTAGTCGTGGAAGTTGCTCTGCTGCACCTGGCCGCGCGCCACGGTGATCTCGCCGCGCAGCGCCGCCGACAGGCCGAACACGATGCCGCCTTCCATCTGCTGGCGGATCAGGTTCGGGTTGACCGGCAGGCCGCAGTCGATCACGCACACCACGCGGTGCACGCGGATCTGCCGCTCGGGCGTCACCGACACCTCGGCCACCTGCGCCACGATGCTGCCGAAGGCGCGGTGGATGGCCACGCCGCGCGCGCGCTTCGTGCCGTCGGGTCCGTCGGCCAGCGGCTCGCCCCACTTCGAGAGTTCGGCCACACGCTTGAGCACCGCCAGGTGGCGTGCGTCCTTGGCGAGCAGGCCGGCGCGGAAAGCCACCGGGTCCTTGCCGGCGGCGACGGCGCATTCGTCGATGAAGCTCTCGACGAAGAAGCCGTTCTGCGAATGCGCCACCGAGCGCCAGATGCCGGTGGTGACGGCCGACTCCACCGGCACGTGCGCCACGCGGGCCTGTGGGAAGTCGTAGGCGGTGTTCCAGGCGCCGTCGGTCGAGTTGTCCATGAACGATGGCGCACCGAGGCTGGAGCCGGCGCTGGTGGTCTGCCACGCGATCAGCGCGCCCGCCGCGTCGAAGCCGGCCTTGCACAGCGCCACGTAGGCGGGGCGGTAGAAGTCGTGCGTCATGTCTTCCTCGCGCGACCAGATCAGTTGCACCGGCGCGCCGCCGGCCTCGCGCGCGAGCTGCGCAGCCTGCACCAGGAAGTCGATGAAGTAGCGCCGCCCGAAGCCGCCGCCCAGGTAGGTCACGTGCAGCGTGACCTTCTCGGCATCGATGCCCAGCGCCTTGGCGACCGCCGCGCGCGCGAAGCCCGGCGCCTGCGTGGGCGCCCAGACGGTGGCGGCGCCGTCCTTGAACTGCACAGTGCAGTTCATCGGCTCCATGGTGGCGTGCGCCAGGAAGGGCACGCGGTACTCGACCTCGATCGTGCGCGCGGCGGACTTCAACGCCGCCGCCACGCCGCCGGTATCGAGGCGCGCATTGCCCGCGTCGGCGTCGAGCGTGCGCGCGAGGCGGTCGATCATCTCGGCGCTCGACAGGCTCGCGGCCGGGCCGTGATCCCATTCGATGTCGACCTGCTTCAGCGCGCGCATCGCGTGGTAGGGCGTGTCGGCGATCACGGCCACGCCCCCCGCCGTGCTGCCGGTGCCCACGAGGCTCGCGGCCACCGGTTCCAGCGCCATCACCTTGCGCACGCCGGGCAGCGCCTCGGCGGCTTTCGCATCGAAGCGCGCGACGTGGCCGGCCAGCGTCGGGCACATGGCGATGCTGGCGTACAGCAGGCCCGGCGGCAGCACGTCGATGCCGTAGGTGGCGGTGCCGTCGAGCTTGCCGGCGTTGTCGATGCGCCGCTGCGGCTGGCCGATGACGCGGAAGTCGGCTGGCGCCTTGAGCTTCACCGCCGTGGGCAGCGGCTGCTGCGCGGCCTTTGCCGCGAGTTCGCCGAAGCGCGCGCTGCGGTTGGAGGCCGGGTGCAGCACGCGGCCGGCCTCGGTGCGGCATTCGCTGGCGGGCACCTGCCACTGCGCCGCCGCCGCGCCCACCAGCATGAGCCGCGCCGACGCGCCGGCCTCGCGCACCGGGCCCCACTGGTCGGTGACGCTCGACGAGCCGCCCGTACCCGAGAGCCCCGGGATCGTGCGCAACAGCTTGCCCACCACCTGGTGCGCCGCGCGCTTGCCGAAGCCCTCGTCGCCGGGCTTGAAGGGCAGCGCGTCGAGGATCATGGCCTGGTTGTTGTAGATGGCGTCGAAGCCGGCCTGCTCGAGCCGCACCTGCGACACCGCGGCGTCCATTTCTTCGGCCAGCAGCATCGCCAGGCCGGTGTGGGTGCCCTGCCCCATTTCCGATTGCGTCATCACCAGCGTGACGGTGTCGTCGCTGCCCACCTTGACCCAGCCGTTGAGCGCGACCTGCCCGTTGCCCGCCGGCAGCGGCGCGCCGGGCACGAGGCGCGAAGCCGCCGGCGTGGCGGCCCAGCCGACGACCAGGGCGCCGGCGGCGCCGAGGGTGCCGAGCACGAAGTGGCGGCGTTTGAGTGTGGGCATGGCGGGGTCTTTCTTCGGTAGGGGTCTTGTCGTTCGTGCGGAAGGTGTCGTCGTCAGGGCGGCACGGCGATGCCTTGCCAGAAGATCTCGAAGCCGGCTTCGGCGTAGTCGAAGGCCGGCGCCGCGTCGCCGGCCTGCGCGATGTAGCCGACGGTGGTCTCGGCCATCGCCGTGAGCATCGCGCCCAGGAATTCCATCGGTCGCTCGACGACCAGCCCGCGCCGCATGCACTCCTGCGCCACCGCTTCCAGCCGCGCGAACGGCGCCATGCCGGCGGCGCGGCTCTCGTCGCTCAGTTCGTCGGAGACCTTGAGCTGCGCCAGCACGCGCAGCTTGCCGGGGTGCGCCACGCCCCAGCGCACGTAGCGGTCCCAGATGTGGCGGAACTGGGTGCGCGGATCGGCGGCCTCGGGCCAGTCGGCCAGCATCACGCCGGCCAGCTCGGTCTTCAGCGCGCGGTACAGCGCGTCGGTCAGCAGCGCCTTGCTCGCGAAATAGGTGAACAGCGTGCCCTCGGCCACGCCCGCGGTGCGCGAGATCGCCGAGGTCGGCGTGGCCCACACGCCGCGCCGGCCGAACTCGACCAGCGCCGCCTCGAGGATGGCGTTGTGCTTGTCGACACTGCGGGGGCGGGCCATGCGCGGACGGTCTCCATCGTTCGTTTAGTTGAGTGCTCACTCAAGTATAGGAACGCGGCGCCGATCCGCAAGCCCCGCGCGGCCCGCGCCATGCCGCATGGCGGAACCACGGCGCGGCGCGGCAGTCCAACCAGAGTCGTGGCGTCGTGCTGCGACAGGAGGTACGACCATGAAGCATGTGAAGCATTGGCAGGACCCCGTCAACGCCGTCGCCGGCGTGTGGCTGATCGTCTCGCCATGGGTACTGGGCTTTCAGGGCAATTCGCTCGCCATGTGGACCATGGTGGCGACCGGCATCGTGCTGGGCGCCGTGGCCTTGGGCGCGACCTTCGTGCCGCACCAGTGGGAAGAGTGGACCGAAGTGGCGCTGGCAGCCTGGCTGGCGGTGTCGCCCTGGTTGCTCGACTTCCGCATGGTCGAGCCGGCGCTGGTCAATGCAGTCCTCGTGGCTGCGGTGATCATGGTGCTCGCCCTCTGGGTCCTGGTGACAGACAAGGACTACCTGGGCGAGGCCCTCGACCGACCAGCGCACTGATGGGGAGAGAGCGATCCTGTGAGCGCCGAGCGGTGACCACCGCCGCGAAGCGACGACGCCCGATCCGGTGTTCGCGCCGGTCGGGCCGACGGGCCAGGCAGGTTCCCATGCCCGCCCGCGACACCCGCCCCTTACGGTGTGCGGGAAGCGGCGCTGTTGTTTGAAGTGCTGTTGCCGGCCGGACGGGTCGCCCCCATCCAGTCGGCCTGCCAACCGCCGCCCATGGCCTGGATCAGCGCGATTGCCGCGGCCTGGCGATTGACCTGAAGCTGCACGAGCGCGCGCCGCGCGCTCAGTGCGGCGGCCTGCGCCTGCACCACATCGGTGTAGCTCACCTGCCCCGCGCGATACCGGTTGAGCAGTTGCTGCTCGGTCTTGTCGGCCGCTGCCGTGGCCTCGCGGCGCAAGCCTTCCTGCTGCGCCAGCGTGGCGCCGGTGGTCAGCTGATCTTCCACGGCCTGGAACGCGGCCAGCACGGTCTGCCGGTAGCGCGCCACGCTGGCCTCGTGGCCGGCCTTGGCGGCATCGACGCTGGCGCTGATGGCGCCCGCGTCGAACACCACCTGCGCCACCGACAGGCCCAGCCCCCACAGCGTGTTGGCCGCGCCGAAGAGGTCTCTCACGCGGCTGGCGTTGCTGCCGACCGAGGCCGTGAGCGAGATGTTCGGGTAATAAGCCGAGCGCGCCACGCCGATCTGCGCATTGGCCGCGGCCACCGCGCGCTCCGCCGCCGCGATGTCGGGACGGCGCTGCAGCAGCGTCGAGGGCACACCGGTCGGCACGCCGGGCACCGTGGGCGTCCAGCGCGCGGGCGGCAGGCTGAAGTCGGCCGGCGCCACGCCCACCAGCATCGCGATGGCGTGCTCCAGCGTGGCGCGCGTGCGCTGCAGGCCCACACGGTCGGCCTTGGCGTTCACCAACTGGGTCTGCGCCTGCAGCACGTCGGTCTGCGCGGCAATGCCGGCGGCGTAGCGGTTGCTCGTGATCTCGAAGGCGCGCTGGTAGCCGAGGATGGTTTCGTCGAGCAGCACGATCTCGGCGTCGGCCTCGCGCAGCGAGAAGTAGTTGGTCGCCAGGTCGCCGACGGCCGACAGCCGCGCCGAGGCCAGGTCGGCCTCGCTGGCCTGGGCGTTGGCCTGCGCGCTGTTCACGGCCTCGCGCAGGCGGCCCCACACGTCGGGCGTCCAGCTCGCGCCCAGCGTGGCGCCGAAGGTGTTCGACGGGCTGGCCGAGGCGTTGCCGCCCACCGTGCCCGAGCGCTTGCCGCTGCCGTCGAAGGACACCGACGGGAACAGCCCCGCGCGCTGCTCGCGCACCAGTGCCTGCGCCTGCGTGTAGCTGGCGACGGCGGCGGCGATGTTCTGGTTCGACACCTGCACGCGCGCCGCGAGTTCGTCGAGCGTGGCGTCGCCGAAGAGCTTCCACCACTCGCCGCGGTCGAGCGCGTCGGCCGGCGCGGCGGGCAGCCAGCCGTCGGCGGCAGGCTGTTCCTTCCAGCCGGCCGATGCCGCCGACTCGGGCACCTTGTAGACCGGGCCCACGGCGCAGCCGGCGAGCACGGCGGCCAGCGCGAGCGTGCTCAGCGCGAAGAAGCGTCGTGAAGAACCGAAGGAAGAAATGGAGGCATTCATGGTCATGGATCTCAGGCGGCCGGGGCGCGGCTCAGCGCGTGTTCGTTCTTGCCGCGGCGGCGCAGCTTGTCCAGCAGCAGGTACACCACCGGCGTGGTGAGCAGCGTCAACAGCTGGCTCGCGATGAGCCCGCCGATGATCGCCACGCCCAGCGGCCGGCGCAACTCGGCGCCCTCGCCGAAGCCGATGGCCAGCGGCAGCGCGCCGAGCGCGGCGGCCAGCGTGGTCATCAGGATCGGGCGGAAGCGCAGCAGACAGGCCTCGCGCACCGCCTCGAGCGGGCTCAGGCCGCGCGAGCGCTCGGCCTCCAGCGCGAAGTCGATGATCAAAATGGCGTTCTTCTTCACGATGCCGATCAGCAGGAACACGCCGATCAGCGCGATGATGGAAAACTCCATGCGGAACATCAAGAGCGCCAGCACCGCGCCCACGCCGGCCGAGGGCAGCGTCGAGAGCACCGTCACCGGATGCACCAGGCTCTCGTACAGGATGCCCAGCACGATGTAGATCACCACCAGCGCCGCCACGATCAGCATCGCCTGCTGCCCCTGCGACTGCTGCGCGCTCAGCGCGGTGCCGGCAAAGGCGCCGCGCACGTTGGTCGGCATGGCGATGTTGGCCTCGGCCTTGGCGATGGCCTCGCGCGCGTCGCCGAGGTTGGCGCCCTCGGCGAGGTTGAACGAGATGGTGGTGGCCAGCTCGCCGTCCTCATGGCTCACCGACGTGGCCACCGACTGCTCCTCGAACTTCGCCACCGCCGACAGCGGCACCAGCGCGGTGGCCGTGTTGCTCAGCACGTTGCCGGTCGAGGCGTTGCGCGAGCCGGCGTTGGCCGACACCGGCACCGTCGCGGCGGCGGCGCTGGCAGACGTCGTCGTGCCGCCCGTGGACGTCGTGGCCGCCACCTGCGTGGTCACCGCCTGCCCCGCCACCACCGAGGTCTTCGTGGCCGGCACGTACACGTCGCGCAGCGCGTTCGGGCTGCGCGTGTAGCCCGGCGCCCATTCCATCACCACGTGGTACTGGTTGAGCTCGGTGTAGATGGTGGCCACCTGCCGCTGGCCGAAGGCGTTGTACAGCGCGTTGTCGATGGCGGTGGAGGTGAGCCCCAGTCGGCGCGCGCTGTCGCGGTCGACCTTGGCCACCGTCTCCACGCCGTTCTGGTCCTGGTCGGTGTCGATGTCGGTCAGCGTGGGCTGCTGCTTCATCTCGTCGGCCAGCTTCACGGCCCAGGTGCGCAGGTCGGAGAGGCTGTCGCTCTTGAGCGTGTACTGGTAGGTGGAGTTGCTGGAGCGCCCGCCCGATCGCACGTCCTGCACAGGGCCGAGGAACACGCGCAGCCCCGTCACCTGCGCAAGCTGCGGACGCAGCCGCGCGATCACGGCCAGGCCGCTGTCCTTGCGCTGGCTGGCCGGCTTCAGGTTGACGAACATGAAGCCGCCGCCCGCGCGCCCGCCGCCTGTGAAGCCCACCACGGTGTCGACCGCCTCGTCCTTGCGGATGATGTCGACCACCTCGCGCAGCTTGGCGCCCATGGCCTGCGACGAAATGCTCTGGTCGGCGCGCAGGCCGCCGTTGAGCTGGCCGCTGTCCTGCTGCGGGAAGAAGCCCTTGGGCGCCGCGCTGAACAGGTAGACATTGAGCCCCACCACCGCCAGCAGCACGACCATGACGATCGCCTTGCTGTCCAGCGCCCAGTCGAGTGCGCTCTCGTAGCGCTTGAGCATCCAGTCGTAGCTGCGCGCCGCGGCGCGGCCGAAGCGGCCTTGCGGCTTGTTCTTGTCGTGCTCGCCGCCGGGCTTGAGCATCCACGCGCACATCATCGGCGTGGTGGTGAGCGAGATGACCAGCGAGATCAGCACCGCCGCCGACAGCGTGACCGCGAACTCGCGGAACAGCCGCCCCACCTGCCCGCCCATGAACAGCAGCGGAATGAATACCGCCACCAGCGACACGCTGATCGACAGCACCGTGAAGCCCACCTCCTGCGCGCCGAGCAGCGCCGCCTTCATGCGCGACATGCCCGATTCGATGTGGCGGCTGGTGTTCTCCAGCACCACGATGGCGTCGTCCACCACGAAGCCCGTGGCCACGGTGAGCGCCATCAGGCTCAGGTTGTTGAGGCTGAAGCCCAGCAGGTGCATCACCCCGAACGTGCCCAGGAGCGCCACCACCGTGGCCACCGCCGGCACCACCGTCGCGCGCACGCTGCGCAGGAACAGGCTGACCACCAGCACCACCAGCAGCACCGCGATGACCAGCGTCATCTCCACCTCGCGCAGTGAGCTGCGGATGGAGTTGGTGCTGTCCGAGGCGACCTGCAGCGTCACGTCGGGCGGCAGTTGCGCCTGCAGTTCGGGCAGCAGCGCGCGCACGTTGTCGACGGTCTCGATGATGTTGGCCGAGGGCTGGCGCGTGATCAGCACGATGATCGCCGGCTCGCCGTTGAACAGGCCCAGCGTGCGCGTGTCTTCCACGCCGTCGATCACGTCGGCCACCTCGCGCAGCCGCACCGCCGCGCCGTTGCGCCAGGCCACGACCATCGAGGCGTAGTCGCTCGCGCGCAGCGCCGGGGTCTGGGTGTAGATCTGCAGCTTGCGGCCTTCGCCCTGCACCATGCCCTTGGGACGGTTCGCATTCGACGCCTGGATCGCGGCGCGCACGTCTTCGGTGCTGATGCCGTAGCGGTTGAGGGCGAAGGGGAGCAGCTCGATGCGTACCGCGGGGAGCGAGCCGCCGCCGATCTCTACGTCGCCTACACCGTCTACTTGCGACAGGCGCTGGCTGACGATGTTGGAGACGGCGTCGTAGATCTGGCCTGGGGTCTTTGTTTTGGACGTGAGGGCCAGGATGATGACTGGCGACGCGGCTGGGTTGGCTTTGCGGTAGGTCGGGTTGCTTCTTAGCGTGGCGGGCAGGTCTACGCGGCTGGCGTTGATGGCGGCCTGGACTTCTCTTGCGGCGCCGTCGATGTTGCGGCTGAGGTCGAATTGCAGGGTGACTCGGGAGGAGCCTACCGAGCTGGTGGACGTCATTTCGTTGACGCCTGCGATGGTGCCTAGGTGTCTTTCTAGTGGCGTCGCTACGCTGGTTGCCATCGTCTCTGGGCTGGCGCCTGGGATCGAGGCTCTTACCGAGATGACTGGATAGTCGACTTGGGGTAGCGGGGAGACTGGTAGGACGAAGAACGCTGCGATTCCTGCCAGGGCGATGCCTATGGTCAGGAGGACTGTGCCTATGGGGCGGCGGACGAAGGGGCGCGATAGGTTCATCGCAGTGCCTTCTTTTGGGTTCCGAGGCCGGGTCTCGCCCCGGCAGGCGACCTACTTTTCTTTGCTTCGCCAAAGAAACGTAGGCAAAAGAAAGGCGA
>NZ_JBWKYW010000065.1:0-37826 GCF_059423965.1 Variovorax sp. GW458-11-26-14-LB1 | reverse complement strand
CCCGACCACCACGCCGGAGCCCCCCGGCCCGACGCCGGCGCTGAAGTGCGCGCCCTGAGCCGCGCGCCGCCTTGATCCACACGCCTTCCATTTCTTCTCTTTTTGTCCTCGCGTTGAAAGACTCCCCATGAACCCCTCCAACCGTCGCGATTTCTTCCGCAAGTCGGCCGGCGCCGTCGGCGCGGCCTCGGCCCTCACCCTGCTGCCGCCCACGATCCGCAAGGCGCTCGCCGTCGAGGCCGCGGTCGACACCGGCACCATCAAGGACATCAAGCACGTCGTGATCCTGATGCAGGAGAACCGCAGCTTCGACCACTACTTCGGCACGCTGCGCGGCGTGCGCGGCTTCGGCGACCGCTTTCCGATTCCGCTGGCCAACGGCAAGTCGGTGTACTTCCAGTCGAACCCCGCGGGCGGCGCGGAGATTCCGCCGTTTCGCCGAGACTCGACGATCGCCAATGCGCTGATCGGCTCGGGCACGCCGCACAACTTTCCCGACCAGCAAGCCGCATGGAACCAGGGAAAGATGGACCGCTGGATCCAGTTCAAGAACCAGGCCACGATGGGCTACTACCTGCGCGAGGACATCCCGTTCCAGTTCGCGCTGGCCGATGCCTTCACGGTGTGCGATGGCTACCACTGCTCCATCCTCACCGGCACCGACCCGAACCGCATCGTGTTCTGGTCGGGCTCCAACTTCAACCCGGAGCTGCGCAAGAAGGGCATCAACAGCACCGACACCGACTCCGAACCGGTGAACTCGCGCTGCTGGCCCAAGCCGTCCAACTGGGTGGCGAACCGCCCGCAGGAGGCCGACGGCTCCGGCCAGAAAGACCCGATCACGGGCGACTACAACTACAAGTACGTCAACAACGCCTTCAAGTGGGACACGCTGCCCGACGTGCTGCAGAAGAAGGGCGTCAGCTGGCACATCTACCAGAACATGAACAACAACTGGACGGGCGCCATGCACGGCTGCCTGGCCTTCGAGAGCTTTCGCACCGCGCAGCCGGGCTCGCCGATCTACGAACACGGCCTCACGGGCGGCCCCGAGGCGGCCGACGGCGCCACCAACTTCCTGGCCCAGCTCAAGCAGGACGTGATGACGGGCAAATTGCCGGACGTCTCGTGGGTGCTGCCCACGCAGGCGCTGGCCGAGCACCCCGGCAGCAGCGAAGGCACGGCCGGCGCGGCCGACTTCATCGCCGACGTGCTGGACGCGCTCACGTCCAACCCGGCCGTGTGGAGCAAGACCGCGCTGTTCGTGACCTTCGACGAGAACGACGGCTTCTTCGACCACCTGGCCATGCCGGCCGTGCCCTCGTACGACGCCAACGGCACGCTCATGGGCAAGTCGACCGTGCCGCTGGAGGGCGAGTACTTCGACGCCTCGGTGGGCAGCTACCTGGCCGCCGCCGACAACACCACCACCGGCAAGATCCGCCCCTGGGGCCTGAGCTCGCGCGTGCCGATGTACGTGGTGTCGCCGTGGAGCAAGGGCGGCTGGGTCAACTCGCAGGTGTTCGACCACACCTCGGTCGGCCGCTTCCTCGAGAAGCGCTTCGACATCACCGTGGATGCGATCAGCCCGTGGCACCGCGCCGTGTGCGGCGACCTCACCACCTGCTTCGACTTCGTGAGCCCGAACGACCCGGTCGTTCCCAAGCTGCCCGACACGAGCAACTTTCCCGCGATCAATGCGGCGCAGCGGCTGCTGCCCACGGGCCCCGTGAGAAACGCCCCCGCCACGCCGCAGCCTCTGTACCAGGAGACCGGCACGCGCTTCTCGCGCGCGCTGCCCTACGAGCTGCACACCAGCGCACGCGTCGAGCCGCGCGGCCTGGTGCAACTGGTGTTTGCGAACTCGGGCACGCAGGGCGCCGTGTTCCATGTGTACGACAAGCTGCACCTGGACCGCATCCCGCGCCGCTACACGGTCGAAGCCGGCAAGCAGCTGGCCGACTACTGGAACACCGGCGCCAGCGACAGCGGCAAGTACGACCTGTGGGTGTACAGCACCAACGGCTACGTGCGCAGCTTCCAGGGCGACGCACTGGCCTTCGACACCGCCGGCTTCAAGCCCGAGGTGCAGGTCTGCTACGAGCCGGTCGACGGGCAGGTCTACCTGAAGGTGCACAACACGGGCAAGGCGGCCGGCAAGGTCACGGTGACGGCCAACGCATACCGCAACGACGGCCCCTGGACGCTCGAGGTCGCGCCGGGCGCGACCGGCATGCTGCACTGGAGCCTGGACAAGAGCGGCTACTGGTACGACTTCACCGTCAGCGCCGGGCACACCGAGCGCCGCTTCGCGGGCCGCGTCGAGACCGGCAAGCCCGGCGTGAGCGATCCGGCCATGGCCCTGCACCTGAAGGCCTGAGCGTCATGAAGCGCAAGAACAGCAAGCACACCCTGCTCGGGCTGGCCGTGGCCCTCGGCTCGGCGGCCGGCATGGGCATCGCCTCGGCCCAGCCGATCACCTGGGACCCGGCCAAGGGCAACCTGGGCATCGGCGACAAGGCCGGCACGACCGGCGTCACGGGCAGCAACGACCTGGCCTTCGGCAAGGGCGCGGGCAACAACGTCAGCACCAACTGGAACCTGGCCATCGGCGAGGGCGCCGGCACCGGCGTGTCGGGCAAGAACGCCAACCAGGCCATCGGCTACTACGCGGGCACCAACGTGGTCGGCGGCTGGAACCAGTCGATGGGCCGCAGCGCGGGCCAGAACGTGACCGGCGACTACAACAACGCCGTCGGCTTCTGGGCCGGCACCGACGTGAAGGGCAACGGCAACGAGGCCTACGGCAGCAACGCCGGGCGCAACGTGACCGGCAACGCCAACCAGGCCTACGGCGGCGATGCGGGCCGCAACGTGACCGGCAGCAACAACCTGGCCACGGGGCAGGGCGCGGGCAGCGGCGTCACCGGCTCCGGCAACCAGGCCTCGGGCCAGATGGCCGGCGCGCAGGTGTCGGGCAGCAACAACGTGGCCATGGGCCAGGCCGCGGGCGGCGGCGTGCAGGGCAACCAGAACCTGGCGATGGGCACGGCGGCCGGCCAGGGCGTGGTGGGCAGCCACAACATCGCGCAGGGCAGCGGCGCGGGCCAGAACGTCATGGGCACGGGCAACATCGCCATCGGTGCCGACGCCGGCGTGTACGTGAACGCGAACCAGGCGATCTCGCTGGGCAGCGCGGCGCGCGCGAGCGCCGACAACGCCATCGCCCTCGGCAGCAACGCCTCGGCCTCGCACGCCAACAGCGTGGCGCTCGGCGCGGGCAGCACGACCACGCGCGGCGCGCAGTCGAACTACGTGGCCGCGGGCATGAGCGGGCTGCAGTCGTCGACCGGCGAAGTGGCGCTCGGCAACCGTCAGCTCACCGGCGTGGCGCCCGGCAGCGCGCCCGACGACGCGACCAACGTGGGCCAGGTGCAAGGCATGGTGCAGCAGGGCGTGAGCGCGGCCAACGCGTACACCGACACCGTCGCCGCACAGGGCCTGCCGCTGGGCAAGGCCTACACCGACTTCACGGCCGCGCGCCTGCAAAGCCAGATGGACGAGAACGCGCGGCGTGCCTATGCCGGCATCGCAGGCGTTGCCGCCATGGAGGCTGCGCCGGTCGTGCCTGGGAAGATCAGCTACGCCGTGGGCTTGGGCAACTTCCGAAGCGAAAGCGCGATGGGGGGATCGATCCGTCGCACTTCGCAGGATGGGCGCTACAGCGTGACGTTGGGTGTCGGTGCGAGCAGTTCGGGTGTGGTGAGCCGGGTGGCGTTCACGGGGGTGTTCGACTGAGCTTGTGAATGCTCAGGGCGACGATCCCGCCGACGGGGTACCTTGCTCCGCGAATGTCCCCCGGCCTGCGGCCTCCTCCTTGATTTCGCTGCGCAAGGCACCCCATCGACGTGATCGTCATGAGTGCAGTCGTTGATCGGCCAGCACCACGACAGCGCTCGGTGTGCGCAGGACACTGGGTGCTTCCCGCAGCGAAACCAAGGAGGAGGGGCGCAGCCCCGGGGGACATTCGCGGAGGGAAGTACCCGGTGGCCTGTGCACGCGCCCTGAAGAAACTCACTCCCGCGTCAACACGAAGCGCTTGCGAATCCCGTCAGCAGCAGAAGGCGCAACCCACAGATCGATCTCACCCGGCTCGACCACAGGCTTCATGTCCCGCCCCAGAAACTGCAGGTCGTCATTGCCGACAGCGAACTCGACCACCTCCGACGCCCCCGGCGCAATCCGCACCTTGCGGAAGTTCTTCAGCTCGCGCACCGGCCGCGTCACGCTCGCGGCGCGCTGCGCCAGGTACAGCTGCACCACTTCTTCCGCTTCGCGCGTACCCGTGTTGGTGACGGTGGCGCGCACGCGCAGGGTGTTGCCCATGGCTAGGCGGTCCGTGCTCAGCTCGACCTGGTCATAGCGCACCGGCGCATAGCCGATGCCGAAACCGAAGGGGTACAGCGCCTCGTTCGTCGCGTCAAGGTAGCGGGTCTTGAAGGCCGTGCCCGGCGCGCTTTCGGGCGAGGGGCGGCCGGTGCGCTTGTGGGCGTAGTAGTAGGGCACCTGGCCAGCAGTCTGCGGAAAGCTCACGGGCAGGCGGCCCGAGGGGTTGGCGTCGCCGAACACCACGTCGGCGATCGCGTGGCCGGTCTGCACGCCGAGGAACCACGTCACGAGGATGGCGCGCGCATTGCGCACCGCACCTTTGAGCGCCATCGCACGGCCATTGCTCAGCAGCACGACCACCGGCTTGCCCGTGGCGGCCACGGCCTCGGCCAGGTCCTGCTGCGCCTGCGGCAGGCCGATGTCGCTGCGCGAGCGCGACTCGCCCGACATCTTCTGGCTCTCGCCGATGGCCAGCACCACCACGTCGGCCTCGCGCGCGGCGACCACGGCGGCCTCGATGCCGCCGGGCAGCGGCGACTCGACGTTCGCACCGCGCGTGACAGTCAGCCGCGAGGCCTCGGTGCCCAGCGCGGCATGCAGGCCCTCGTCGATGCCCACGGGCGCGGACTGGCCCGGGAACAGGCTCCAGGAGCCCATCAGGTCCTTCGTGCCCTCGGCGAAGGGGCCGATCAGCGCGATCTTCTGCGGGCCGGCTTTCGCGAGCGGCAGCAGCTGGCCCTCGTTCTTCAGCATCACGATGGAGCGGCGCGCGCTCTCGCGGGCCAGTGTGATGAACTCGGGGTTCTCCACGCGCTGTGCGGCCGGCGGGCCGTCGAGGCCGCGCATCGGGTCGTCGAAGAGGCCGAGCTTGAGCTTGACCCGCAGCACGCGCCGCACGGCCTCGTCGAGCCGCGCCATCGGCACCTCGCCCGACGCCACGAGGTCGGGCAGGTGGCGGATGTACAGGCCGCTTTGCATGCTCACGTCGGTGCCGGCCATGAAGGCCAGCTTGGCGGCCTCGCGGCCGTTGGCGGCGTGGCCGTGCTCGATGAGCTCCTCGTCGGCCGTGTAGTCGGACACCACGAAGCCCTTGAACTTCCACTCGTCGCGCAGCACGCCGGTGAGCAGCGCGGGGTTGGCGGTCGAAGGCACGCCGCCGATCTCGTTGAAGGCGCTCATGACCGACAGCGCGCCCGCATCGAGCGCTGCGCGAAACGGCGGCAGGTAGACCTCGCGCAGCGTGCGCTCGGAAATCTCGCTGGTGTTGTAGTCGAGCCCACCCTCGGCCGCGCCGTAGGCCGCGAAGTGCTTGGGCGTGGCCAGCATCGAATCGGCGTTCGCGAGGTTGCTGCCCTGGAAGCCGCGCACGCGCGCCGCCGCGAACTGGCGCGCCAGGTACGGGTCTTCGCCCACGCCTTCGAGGCCGCGGCCCCAGCGCGCATCGCGCGCGATGTCGACCATGGGCGCGAAGGTCCAGCGAAAGCCGTCGGCCGTGGCCTCGACCGCCGCCGCGCGCGCGGTGCGCTCGGCCAGCGCGGGCTCCCAGCTCGAGGCCTCGGCCAGCGGCATCGGGAAGATGGTGCGAAAGCCGTGGATCACGTCGGCGCCGAAGATCAGCGGAATGCCCAGCCGCGACTCGCGCACCGCCACCTGCTGCAGCCGCCGCTTGCCCTCGAGGCCGGCGTTGTTGAACAGGCCCGTGAGGCGCCCGTTGCGCACGTCCTCGGTCTCCTGCTGCCCGTTGCGCCAGCCGGCCTGCGGGTTGTTCGGCGTGTTGATGTCGGCCGGGCCGTAGAGGCTGAGCTGGCCGGCCTTTTCCTGCAGCGTCATGCGCGCGATCAGCGATTCGACGCGGGCTTCGGCTGCTTCGGAGGGCTTCAGGTCTTTGGGAATGGACGCCGCGGCGGCGGGGAGGGAGAGGGCGGACAGGACGAGGGCGAGAACGGCGGCTTTTCGAACATGCATGGCCGCCTATTCTGCAGACAACGCCCGCCCGCCCCGGCCAGCGGGTTTCCGCCCTGGGCGTAGGGCCTTGTCCGACCCCGGCTCCTTCAGGCCCTGCCGGTCAGTCCGCGCCCAGCCGCAACCGGCTGGGCAGGCGCTTCTCGATGGCGAACTTCAGGAGCGCCGCGCAGCGGAAGATGCCGTGCGCGAACTTGCCGTAGGGCAGCGTGAGAAAGAGCGCCATCACCACGCCCAGGTGAACCGCCAGCAGCAGCGCCATGAAGCGCGTGTCGCGCCACGCGAGCAGGGCCAGGCCCGTGAGGCTCGTGAGCAGCAGCAACGCGATGAAGCCGCGGTCCATCGCCCGTTGCGCCGTGTCGCCGTGCGCGGCGTGGCGCCGCAGGTTGAGCCACAGCAGGCCGACGGGGCCGATTACGAGGCCGATGCCGCCCGTGGTGCCCAGCAGCACGGGCGCACTCGTGAGCGCATAGGGCGCATGCAGGTCGAACAGGTAGTGATAGAGCGTTGCCACGCAGGTGGAGGCGAAGCACAGCATGAAGCCGTAGAAGGTGAAGTGATGGAAGCGCCGGCGCCAAAGCGTGAATCGGTCGTCGGCGTTGTTGCAGCCTTCGCCATGGCCGCCATCGAGGTACTTCAGGCGCAGCGCGTCGTGCGCGGCTTCGGCGCTCGCTGCGCGGCGCACGCCCGGCAGGTCGGGCGCGTTGCCCGGGGCGTTCGCGGGCGAGACCTCGCGCCAGAAGCGGCGCGTGCCCATCGCCAGCGCGAACATCACGAACAGGAACACCGCGCCGAACACCAGCGCGAGGAAGTTGTGCGGAAAGATCGCGTAGAAGTTGCCCGCGAGCGGCGCGTGCACGAGCGAACCCGACATCGCCACGGCCAGCACAAGGAACAGCGCGAGCCCGCCTGCCAGCGCCAATGCGACGGTGAGCCCGGCCCGCTTGTAGAGCGCACCCATCGCGGGCGGCCAGGCGTAGTCGTGGTAGGTCTGCAGGCGCACCTGCGCCATCGCCTGCGGCACGTTCACGGCGAACTCGTGCGGCGGTGCGTACTGGCAGGCATGCAGGCAGGCGCCGCAGTTGTGGCACAGGTTGGCGAGGTAGTGCGTGTCGGCCTTGCCGAATTCGAGCCGGCGCGTCATGGCGGGGAACACGGCGCAGAAGCCCTCGCAGTAGCGGCAGGCGTTGCAGATCTGCAGGATGCGCGCGACCTCGCCCTCGGAAGCAGTGAGCGGCAGGGCGGGCTGGATCGGGATGACGCGCGACGGGTTGCTGCCGATGCCATCGGCATCCGCACGGGCGCGTGCGACGAGGTCAGTGAGCTGCTGCAAGGGCGGCCTCCGGGGATTTCTTTGAAACGTTCTTGGCGGCCTTCGCTGCCTGCGTGCCGGCGATGCGGCCGAAGGCCGTGCCGATGCTCATGCCCACGCCGGCCGTGTAGCCCTTGCCCAGAACGTTGCCGGCCATCATTTCGCCGGCCACGAAGAGGTTGGGGCTCGGCCGTCCGCCGAAGCGCACGGCGGCGGTCTCGTCCACCTTCAAACCCAGGTACGTGAAGGTGATGCCGGGGCGCAGCGGATACGCGTGGAAGGGCGCCGTGTCGATCGGGCGCGCCCAGTGCGTCTTGGCGGGCGCGAGGCCTTCGGTGTGGCAGTCGTCCAGCGCCGTGTGGTCGAAGCGGCCGACGCGGCAGGCGGCGTTGTAGTCCTGCACGGTGCGCACGAAGGTGGCTTCGTCCAGGCCGATCTTCTGCGCGAGTTCGCCGAGCGTGCTGGCCTGCGTGCCGGGGAACACGGGCGGCATGAAGCGCCCGACCGCCTGCTGGTCGATGACCGACCAGGCGATCTGCCCCGGCTGCTGCGCCACGAGCCGGCCCCAGATCGCATAGCGCTTGGGCCAGAAGTCTTCGCCTTCGTCGTAGAAACGTTGCGCGTCGCGGTTCACCACCACGCCGAGCGACACGCAGTCGATGCGCGTGCAGATGCCGCCGTCGTAGAGCGGTGCGCGCGCATCGATGGCCACCATGTGGCCCTGCGACGGATCGCCGATGCGGTCGGCGCCCGCGTCGATCATGTGCCTGAGCAGCACGCCCTGGTTGTAGCGCGTGCCGCGGATGAGGAAGTTGTCGGCCGGCCACTCGCCGCGCTCGTTGCGCCCCCAGGCTTCGCGCAGCCAGTCGCGGTTCGATTCGAAGCCGCCCGAGGCCAGCACGCAGCTCCTGGCTGCGATGTGCTCGCCGGCCTCGGTGCGCACGGCCACGAAGCGCTCGCCCTCGAGCTCGACCGAGGCCACGGGCGTGTCGTAGCGGACCTGCACGCCGAGCGCTTCGGCGCTGCGGTAGTAGGCGTTGACGAGCGCCTTGCCGCCGCCCATGAAGAAGGCGTTGGTGCGCGCCACATGCAGCGCACCCGACAGCGGCGGTTGGAAGCGCACGCCGTGGCGGCGCATCCAGTCGCGGCAGTTCGACGAGGCGCGGATCACGAGGCGGGCGAGGTGCTCGTCGGTGAGACCGCCGGTCACCTTCAGCAGGTCTTGCCAGTACTCTTCTTCAGGGTAGGCCTCGACCAGCACGTCCTGCGGCGCGTCGTGCATGCAGCGCAGGTTGCGGGTGTGCTGCGAATTGCCGCCGCGCCATTCCTTGGGCGAGGCTTCCAGCAGCAGCACCGAAGCGCCGGCTTCGCGCGCCATCAGCGCGGCGCACAGCGCGGCATTGCCGCCACCGACAACCAGTACGTCTATCACTCGTGGGTCTCCTTGGAATGCAGGAGACTTTAGGGAGCATGGCCTTCACGCGAAAGACCGATCAAGGCAACAGGTGTTCAGCTTTCGAGAAGACTTGCACCGGCCCAGCGGCCTTCGCTGACCAGCGTGCGCGCCGTTTCGGCGACCACCACGCGCGCGGCCAGCGCGGCGGGCGATAGCTCGTCGTCCGACAGGCTCACGAGCAGGTTGCGGCGCCCCACGTGCGCGTCCGAAATCTGCGTGAGTTCGAGGTCGTCGCGGTCGTGCCGCGCCGTGGCGGCGCCGGGCTGGATGGTGGCGCCGTGGCCGGCACGCACCGCGTCCATCAGCAGTGCCAGGCCGTCGACCTCGGCCACGATGCGCGGCGCCACGCGCGCCCGTGCAAAGGCGGCCATCAGCGTGGCGCGCAGGCCGTGGCTGCCGCTGGGCAGGATCAGCGGCACCTCGGCCAGCTGCGACAGGCGCACCTTCTTGCCCGTGGGGCGCGGCGTGAGTGCGGGCGACGCGATCACGAAGAGTTTTTCGGCCAGCAGCGGCGCCACGCTCCAGCGCCGCGGCGTGTCGGTCTGGAACAGCACGGCCAGGTCGAGCTGGCGCGCGTGCAGCATGGTCGTGAGGTGGCCCGACAGCGCCTCGACCATGTGCAGCCGCACCTCGGGGTAGCGCGCCTGCATGGCCTGCATCAGCGGCACGCCCAGCACGGTGGCGGTGGTGGGCGCCAGGCCCACGCTCACATGGCCCGACAGCCGCGCCTGCTGCGCCGCGCGCACGGCGTCGTCGGCGTGGCGCAAGGTGAGTTGCGCCTGGTGCAGGAAGGCCAGGCCCGCGTCGGTGGGCACGACGCCCGTCGAATGGCGGCGCAGCAGCCGGGTCGAGAGTTCGCTTTCGAGCCGGCTGATCTGCTGGCTCAGCGCCGAGGTGACCACCCCCAGCTCCACGGCCGCGCGGCCCATGCTGCGCAGCTCGCAGACCTTGACGAAGTAGCGCAGTTGTCTCAGTTCCATGCGCGCATCATGGCGCAGGCACAGCGGCGGGCTGGCCGCGCCGAAGCAACAGCCATCCGAACAGTGGGGCGGTGATGTACATCACGACCGAGTAGATGGCGGCCGGCAGCGCGAGCGGAAAGCTCCCGAGCACGCTCACCGCGATGAAGATGGCGAGCGTGGAGTTGTGGATGCCGATCTCGTAGCTGATGGCGGTGGCCAGCGGCTTGTCCAGGCCGGCGGCGCGGCTCAAATAGTAGCCGGCCAGCAGGCTCACGAGGTTGAACAGCAGCACCGGCACGCCGATCTCGGCGAAGGTGGTGGTGATGTTCTTCCACTCGTTGGCGATGGCGAGCACCGTGACCACCGCGAGCACCACGGCGCTGAAGATCTTGGTCGGCTTTTCCATGCGCGCCGCGAAGCCGGGCTTTCGCGACGCGACCACCATGCCGATGGCCACCGGCACCAGCACGATGGCGATCACCTCGACCAGCTTGCGCGTCTGCAGCGGCACCACCTGGCCGCTCTGCGCGAAGTGGCCGATGGCCCAGTTGGCGATGAGCGGCAGCGTGACGATCGACAGCAGCGTGTTCACGGCCGTGAGCGAGATGTTCATCGCCACGTTGCCGCCGAACAGGTGCGAGAACAGGTTGGCCGAGATGCCGCCCGGCGAGGCCGCCAGCAGCATGAGCCCGATGGCGAACACCGGCGACAGGCCGAAGCCCACGATGATCGCGTAGCAGGCCAGCGGCAGGCCGATGACCTGCAGCACGAGCGCGATGGTCACGGCCTTCGGGTGCTTGAACAGGCGCCGGAAATCTTCGAGCGAGAGCGACAGCCCCAGCCCGAACATCACGAGCGCGAGCGCGCCGAACAGGAACCGGGTCACGATGAGCGTGGTATCCATGCGGTGGTGTCTCCTCTTGGGTTCTTCTGCTTAAAAAAATGGCTGCCGGCACCCGTCGCGCGGGCGCTGGCAGCCGTGGAAACCGGGATCGACGTCTGTCTTATTGTTTGTAGCTGTCGTCGATGCGGTCGAGTTTGCGGATCAGCGAAGGCCAGACGAACATGCCGCCCAGGCCGCCGCTTTGCACCTTCATGGCCTGGCCCACGCCGTCGATGATCCTCGGGTCCACGTGCGTGAGTTCACCGCCACCGGCCTGCGCGGCGATCTGGATCTGGCAGGTGTTCTCGAAGGTGTACATCGAAAGGAAGGCGTCGGCAATGGTCTTGCCGCAGGTCAGCAGGCCGTGGTTGCGCAGCATGAGGAAGTTGGCGTGGCCCATGTCGGCCTGCAGGCGCGGCTTCTCGTCGTCGCGGAAGGCCACGCCTTCGTAGTCATGGTAGGCCAGCGAGGCCAGCACGAAGGTCGACTGCTGGCTGATGGGCAGCACGCCGTTCTTCTGCGCGCTCACGGCGATGCCGGCCCGGGTATGGGTGTGCAGCACGCACTGGATGTCTTCGCGCGCGGCATGCACGGCGCTGTGGATCACGAAGCCGGCCGGGTTCACGGGGTAGGGCGAGTCGATGATCTTGTTGCACTGCTGGTCGACCTTGACCAGGCTCGAGGCCGTGATCTCGTCGAACATCAGGCCGTAGGGGTTGATCAGGAAGTGGTGCTCGGGGCCGGGCACGCGCGCGCTGATGTGCGTGAAGACGAGGTCGCTCCAGCCGTACAGCGCCACCAGGCGGTAGCAGGCGGCGAGGTCGACGCGCAGCTGCCATTCTTCGGCGGAGACGAGCTTCTGGATTTCGGAGGCGGAGGTGGCGTTCATGGGGGCGGGTCCTTGGTCGAGGGTCAGGCGGTGGCGGGCTCTTGCAGCACCGTCTTGTAGACGCTCTGCTTGGGCTGCGCCATCAGGCGGTGCAGCATGGGCTCGAACTCGCTGATGGGCAGGGTCTCGGCCTGGGGGTCGAAGGCCGGGTTGTCGTAGAGCGCGCAGAACTCGGCGGTGCGCTCGTAGTGCGGGTGGTCCTTGAAGCTGTCGCGCATGTCGCGGTCCAGCCCGATGTGGTGGAAGAAGTAGTGGCCCTGGAAGATGCCGTGGTTCTGCACCATCCAGTGGTTGGCCTCGCTCACGAAGGGCTTGAGGATGGCGGCGGCGATGTCGGGGTGGTTGAAGCTGCCCAGCGTGTCGCCGATGTCGTGCAGCAGCGCGCACACCACGTACTCCTCGTCGCGGCCGTCGCGCAGCGCGCGCGTGGCGGTCTGCAGCGAGTGCGTGTAGCGGTCGACCGGAAAGCCGCCGTAGTCGCCTTCGAGGATCTGCAGGTGCTTGATCACGCGCGCGGGCAGGCCGCCCGCGAACTGCATGAACTCGCCGCCGATCAGTTGCCAGTCTTCGCGCGTGCTGTCCTGCATGCGCTTGAAACTTGCCCGTGCGTTCATCGTGTGGGGTCTCCGTTCTGGGGGGATGGCGGCCACTGTAGACCTGCGCTTGACCTTCAACTGTCAAGAATTTGACAATGCGAGGTTCTGGTAAACCCGCCTCAGGCGCCTTTTTTCCCTCCATGGCCACCTCGACCAAGCCGCGCCTGTCGGCCGCGCACCGCGCCGCGCTCGACGGCAACCCCTGGTTCACCAGCATGCCGCGCGCACAGCGCGACGCGCTGCTGGGCGCGGCCGAGCTGCTGCATGTGCGGCGCGGCACCATGGTGTTCCGCCAGGGCGACCCGATCCATGCGGCGGGCGGCGGCTTCTACGGGCTGGTGGCGGGCACGATCAAGATCTCGTCGCTGCGCCAGGACGGGCGCGAGGCCATCCTGGCGGTGCTGGAGCCGGGCAACTGGTTCGGCGAGATCACGCTCATCGACGGCTCGCCGCGCACGCACGACGCCACCGCGCTCGAAGCGCTCGACCTGCTGGTGGTGCCGCCCGAGGCCTTCGTGCGGCAGATGCGCGACGTGGTGTTTTCCAACGCCATCGCGGCCATGCTGGCCGCGCGCGTGCGCATGCTCTACGGCCTGGCCGAAGACGCCACCTTGCGCAGCCTGCGTGCGCGCGTGGCGCACCGGCTGCTGGTGCTGGCGCGCGGCGACGCCACGCAGTCGGTGCACCTGCGGCACGAACTCATGCTGTCGCAGGAGGCGCTGGCCATGATGCTCGGCGTGACGCGCCAGACGCTGTCCAAGGAGCTCAACGCGCTGGCCACCGAGGGCGTGGTGTCGCTGGGCTACGGGCGCATCGTGCTGCTGTCGCTCGAGGCGCTGCAGGGGCTGGTGCGCACCGGCTGAGGGTCTTGTCACAGCGCGGGCAGGGCGCAGGCGTATAAGACTTTCCCGGCCCGCCATTCGGGCGGCCCGGCTTCTCGTTCTGTCTGTCCACGTTTTCAACGGAAGGTGGCGAATCATGAGCAACAACAAACCGACGGTCGTCCTGGTCCATGGGTTCTGGGGTGGTGCGGCGCACTGGCACAACGTCATCGTGGAGCTGCTGCGCAAGGGTCACACGGCCATCCGCGCGGTCGAGCTGCCGCTGACTTCGCTGGCCGACGACGCCGAGCGCACGCGCAAGATGGTGGCGCAGGTGCAGGGGCCGGTCTTGCTGGTCGGCCACTCGTACGGCGGCGCGGTGATCACGCAGGCCGGCGACCTGCCCAATGTGGTGGGGCTGGTCTACATCGCCGCCTTCGCACCCGACGCGGGCGAAAGCCCCGGCGGCATCACGCAGGAGCATCCGCCCGTGGCCGTGCCCAACCTGGCGCCCGACAGCGATGGCTACCTGTGGGTGATCCCCGAGAAATACCACGAGAGCTTCTGCCAGGACCTGAGCGCCGAAGAAGGCCTGGTGATGGGCCTGACGCAGAAGGCGCCGCTGGCCAGCACCTTCGGCGACACCATCACGGCGCCGGCCTGGAAGAAGAAGCCGTCGTGGTACCAGATCTCGAGCGAGGACCGCATGATCTCGCCGGTGAACCAGGAGCGCATGTCGGCGCGCCTGGGCGCGAAGAAGGTCATCACGCTGGCGGCCAGCCACGCCTCGCTGGCCTCGCAGCCGCAGGCCGTGGCGGCGCTCATCGACGAAGCCGCGAGCGCTGCCTGAGGCAGGCTACGCGCAGCGCCCGGCGCGCTGCGCAGCCGTCGGGCGGGCCCGCCAGCCGAGGAGCGCCACGGCGCAGGCCGCTGCGATGACGATCGCCACGGCCACGCCCATCACCGAGAAGAAGGCCTGGCCGAAGGCCGTGTGCGCGAGCGCCACGAGCTGCGAGGCGATCGGCGCGGGCAGCGTCTCGGCGGCCAGCAGCGCGGCGTCGATGCTGTCGCCGGCCGAGGCCGGCACGGCCAGGCCTTCGGGAATGATCAGCGCGGCGGTGTAGCTTGCCGAAAGCACGCTGCCCAGCAACGCGATGCCCAGCACGCCGCCGAGTTCGTACGACACCTCCTCGATCGATGCCGCCATGCCGGCGTGCTCGACGGGCGCGTTGTTCATGACCGCGTTCGACGCCGCCGTGATGGTCGCGCCCACGCCCAGCCCCAGCAGCACCAGGATCGCCGGCTTGAGCAGGCCTGCGGCATCGACCGCCAGCGCCAGCGCACACAGCGCCAGCGCCGTGGTCACGAGGCCGCCCAGGATGACGGGGCGCGAGCCGACGCGCGCCAACAGCAGGCCCGCGAGCGGCCCCGCCACGAAGGCCGCCAGCGGCAGCGGCAGCAGGGTGAGGCCCGCCTGCAGCGGCGTGAGGCCGACCACGAGCTGCAGCCGCTGGCTGAACACCAGCTCGACACCGATCAGCGCCACCGAGGCCACGATGGCCGCGATCACGCCGCCCGAGAAGTAGGCGTTGCGGAAGAGGCGGAAGTCGATCAGCGGCGCGCTGCTGCGCCGCTGGCGCCGCACGAAGAGGGCCATGGCCATCGCGGCGAGTGCGCCGGTGATGGCGGCCGTTGTGACCGAGGGCGCGAACTTGGTGAGTTCCTTGATGGTCAGCACGAGGAAGACCAGCCCCGCCAGCACCTGCACCGAGCCGATGAAGTCCCACGGGCGCGTGCCGGTGTTCTTCTGCGTCGGCAGCAGCCACAGGGCCAGCACCAGCGCGAGCACCACCACGGGCACGTTGATGAGGAACACCGAACCCCACCAGAAGTATTCGAGCAGCACGCCGCCCACGACCGGCCCGAGCGCCGCGCCGCCCGAGGCCACCGAGGCCCACACGCCGATGGCCACGGCGCGCTCGCGCTCGTCGGTGAACACCAGCCGCAGGATCGCCAGCGTGGCCGGCATCATCATCGACGCGCCCACGCCCAAGAGGGCCCGCGCGGCGATGAGGACGGCCGGGTTCGGCGCGTAGGCCGCGCACAGCGAGGCCACGCCGAACACGGCCAGGCCCGCGACGAACATGCGCCGGTAGCCCACGCGGTCGCCCAGCGCGCCCATGCCCAGCAGGAAGCCGGAGACGACCACGGTGTAGGCGTTGAGGATCCAGAGCTTCTCGGTGGCCGAGGCGGCCAGGTCGTGCGTGAGCGTGGGCAGCGCCGTGTAGAGCACGGTCATGTCGACCACGATCAGCAGCAGCGCCATCGAGACGATGCCGAGCGTGATCCATTTCTTGGCGGTGGGGTTCAAGCCGTTCATGGCGTGGCCCTCCGGTCGTGCGACTGTGCGGTGGTGCCGTCCAGTTCCTTGAGCATCGTCACCGAGACCGTCTCGCAGCCGCGGGCGTGGAAGAAGTCGTGCGCGCGGGTGTTGCCGATGCCGCTTTCGAGAAAGAGGCGCTGGACGCCGTGGCGCTGCAGCTCGGCGCAGACCCAGTCGAACAGCCGACCGCCCAGGCCCAGGCCCTGGAAGCGCGCGTCGACGACGAGGTCGTCGAGCGTCGCGAAGCTGCGCGCGGCGCGGCGGGTGTCGTCGATGGACACCAGCGCGAAGCCGGCCAGTGCATCGTCGGCTCGCGCGACGGCCACGCGGGCGTGGGCGTTGGCCGGGTCCAGCGCCAGGGTCTCGCGCACTTGCGCCATGAAGACGGCGGGCAGGTCGCTGCGCCATTCGCCGAGGGCCACGGCGCGCTGCTCCTGCAGCTCCGAATGGGAGATGTAGGAAGGGGAAAGTTGCTGCAGGAACAGGGCGGTCAACGCCTGCGCCTGGGAAGGATCGCTGCACCAGCTCAGTTCGAACGCCGGTGTCGTCTTGTTGTTTGCATTCGTCATGGCGCCATGTTGCGCCATTAAAATGAATGAATAAAGATGAAATCCATCTGATAAATAGATGAATAGGTGGCCAGCATGGAATGGACCGTCGACCAATTGCGCCAGTTCGTGACGACCGCCGAGTGCGGCTCGTTCTCGGCCGCGGCGCGCCACCTGGGCAAGGCCCAGTCGGCCGTGAGCACCGCCATCGGGCTGCTCGAAGTCGACCTCGGCGTGGCGCTGTTCGACCGCTCGCGCCGCAACGCGCAGCTGTCCGACGCGGGCCGGGTGTTGCTGCTGGAGGCGCGCGAGCTGCTGCGCCAGGCCGAGCAGCTCGACCAGCGCGCCCGCTCGCTGCACGAAGGCGACGAGGCCGCGCTGTCGCTGGCGCTGGACGAAGCCCTGCCGTACACCGCCATCGGCACGCTGATGCGCGAGCTGTCGGTGAAGTTTCCGAGCCTCGAGCTCACGTTGCTCAACGGCACCGCGACCGAGGTGGCCGACTACGTCGAGCAGGAGCGCGCCAGCGTGGCCTTTCATTTCGACCGCGGCCCGGTGCGCGCCAGCTTCGACCAGCGCCACATCGGCAGCGTGCGCCAGGGCGTGTTCGTGGCCAGCGACCATCCGCTGGCCGACGGCCGCACGGTGCGGCGCCAGGACCTGGCGCGGCAACGCCAGCTGCTGATGCACGCGGACGACGTGCACGAGGTGGCCTACAGCCCGCGCGTGTGGCGCTCCGACAGCTTCTACAGCACGGCCGAGATGGTGGCCGACAACCTGGGCTGGGCCGTGCTGCCCATCAACATCGCGCGCTACGAGGGCTTCAGCAAGGCGCTGAAGGAAGTGCCGTGCCCGTCGTTGGCCTTGCCTCGCTTGTCGGTGCGCATGCTGTGGCTGCAGGGGCGCCCGCTCGGCGCGACGGCGCTGTATGTGCAGCAGCGCTTCACCGAGTTGCTGCGCGACAGCGCCGTGTGAGGCGCGTCAGCGGAGCACGCGACCGTCGGCGGAGATGCTGATGAGATCGATGCTGCGCACGTTGTCGCGCAGGCCGGGGCGCAGGTTGATGCGGAAGCCGCCCACGTCGTAGTCGGTCATCGCCGTCATCGTGCGCTGCAGGGTCGCGGTGTTGAAGCCGCGGCCCGCGCGCCGTACCGCCTCGCCCGCGGCCTTGGCGGCGATGAAGCCCTCGAGCCCTTCGTACGACGCGGTCTGGTCGGAGTTGTCGACCGCCGCGAGGTACTCCTTGACGATCGGAATGGCCGAGGGGCGCGGCGAGGGCACCACCTGCGAGATCACGATGCCGCCGATGTCCTTGCCCAGCTCGGCGTAGAGCGGGTCGATGCCGACGATCGAGAAGGCCATGAAGTTGCCCGTGTAGCCGCTCTTGCGCAGCTTGCGGATGGCGCTGGCCGTGGTGCCCGAGAGCGACACCAGCACGATGGCCTGGGGCGTCTGCTGCTGCACGGTCTTCAGCGCGGCGTCGAGCTTGTCGGCGCCGGCAGGCACCAGCGCGCTGGCGACCAGCGGCGGCAGCTTGAGTTCGGTGACGGCCTGCTGCACGGCGGCCAGGCCGGCGCGGCCCATGGCGTCGTCGTCGCCCACCAGCGCGATGCGTTGCTGCCCCACGGTGGCGCATTGGCGCACGATCTTGAGGGCCTCGTCGATCATGCCGGGGCGCACATGGAACACGTTCGGATGCTCGGGGCCGCGCAGCGTGTCGGAGGCGGCGAAGGGCGCGAACAGCAGGCTGCCCTGCTGCGTGGCGACCTTGGCGCCGGCCTCGCTGCTGGCGGTGCCGACAAAGCCGAACAGCATGTCGGCCTTGTTCGCGCCCAGCAGGGTGCGGGCGTTGGTGGTGGCGCGTGCGGCGTCGTAGCCGTCGTCGAGCTGCAGTAGCTTCAGCTGCAGGCCGGTGGCGGCGTTGCGCGTGTTGAAGTCGCTCACGGCGAGCCGGCTGCCGGCCGCGAAGGCGTTGCCGATCTCGTTGGCGCTGCCGGTGAGCGGCACCGACTGGCCGAGCAGGACGACGCGGGCCCCGGCGGCGGCCGGGCGTGGCGTCTGTGCCAGCAAGGGACGGGTGATGCCGAGGCCGCTTCCCAGAAGCAGCATTGCGGAGGCTTTTCCCAGCCATGTCCTGCGAGACGCGTTCATTGGCTACCTTTTGCTAACAATAGTAAAAAAGTGTAGCAATTTCGAGGCCAGGGCGGAAGGCGCGGGTGCTCCAGAATTGCCCTGATGAAAACAACTGTGTCCTGGGTTCTGGGATGGATGTGCGCGGCGCTCGCCGGTTGCGTCTTGCCGCCCCCATCGAAGGTGGTGGAAAAGGCGCTGCCCGCGCCGGAGGTCTTCGTGCCCGTGGCGGCGCCGCAGCCGCCGCAACCGATGATCGAACCGCCGCCCCTGCCGCCGCCATCGACGATCGAGCCGCCACCGCTGCCACTGGCGGGGCCGCCGATGGCATTGCCGTCGGGGCCGACCCTCATGGCGGCGCCGCGCGCCGATCCGCGGGCCGCGGCGGACGCTGTCGTGACGGAGCCGGTGATCCGCCAGCGCCGCTATCCCAGCTACCCGTCCGCGCTGGTGGAAGAGGGCATCGAGGGCCTGGTGGTCACGGCCTTCTTCGTCGACGTGGACGGCAAGCCCGAAGACATCCGCGTCGAACGCTCGCCGCACCCGCTGCTGTCGCAGGCGGCGACCGATTCGCTCAAGGGATGGCACTTCGACCCGGCGCGCACAGCGGACGGGCGTGCAGTGCGCGCCCGCATGCGACTGCCGTTCCGCTTCAAGCTCGTCGAGTGAGCGGGGGAAGGTGACGCGCGCTCAGGCGCGTTTTTCGAACACCAGGTCCCACACGCCGTGGCCCAGCTTGAGGCCGCGGTTCTCGAACTTGGTGAGCGGGCGGTACGCCGGCTTGGGCGCGTAGCCGGTGTCCGGCGCGGTGTTGCGCAGCAGCGGCTCGGCGCCCAGCACCTCGAGCATCTGCTCGGCGTAGGGCTGCCAGTCGGTGGCGCAGTGGATGTAGCCGCCGGGGCGCAGGTGCTGCGCCAGCTTGGTCACGAACTCGGGCTGGATCAGGCGGCGCTTGTTGTGGCGCTTCTTGTGCCACGGATCGGGAAAGAACACATGCACGCCGGCCAGCGTGCCGGGCTGCAGCATGTGGTCGATCACGTCGACCGCGTCGTGCGCGCAGATGCGGATGTTCGAGATCGACTGCTCGCCGATGCGCTTGAGCAGCGCGCCCACGCCGGGCTCGTGCACCTCGCAGCACAGGAAGTTGGTCTCGGGCAGCACCGTGGCGATGTGCGCCGTGGCCTCGCCCATGCCGAAGCCGATCTCCAGCACCGTCGGGCCCACGCGGCCGCCGAAGGCCGCCGTGAGGTCGAGCCGCTCGGGCGTGTAGGGCACGAGGAACAGCGGGCCCAGCTCGGCGAAGGCGCGGGCCTGGCCGTCGGTGGTGCGGCCGGCGCGCTTCACGAAGCTCTTGAGGCGGCGGTGCAGCGGGTGCGGCTTGCCGTCGGTGGCGTCGTCTTCGGGGGATGCTGGCAGGTCGTCGCCGGGCGGGAGGTCGTTGGACACGGTGTCGGGAATGTTCATGAGGGCCGCGAATTGTAGAGATCGCGCCATTCGGGCACCCAGCCGGCCAGGGCGGCGGTGCAATGGCCGGCGGCCGTGGGGCGCAGGCCGAGCGCGCGCGCGGCGGCATCGAGCGCGGCCAGCGCGGCCTGCGGTGTGGCGGTGTCGATGGCCGTGGCGCCGTTCTGCTTGGAGAGCTTGTCGCCGTCGGCGCCGCGCACCAGCGGCGTGTGCAGGTAGCTCGGCGTGGGCAGGCCGAGCGCCTGCTGCAGCAGGATCTGGCGCGCCGTGTTGTCGGCCAGGTCTTCGCCGCGCACCACGTCGGTCACGCCCTGTTCGGCGTCGTCGACCACCACGGCCAGCTGGTAGGCCCAGGGGCCGTCGGCGCGGCGCAGCACGAAGTCGCCGACCTCGCGCTGCACGTCCTGCTGCTGCGGGCCGAGGCGGCGGTCGTGCCAGTGCAGGTCGCCGGCCGGCATGCGGTGCGCGGCAAAGCGCCAGGCGCGCGCGGGCTTGCCGTGCAGGCCCTCGCGGCAGGTGCCGGGGTAGACGCGTTCGCCGTGGCGCTCGTGCGCATGGCCGAGCCGGGCGAGGGCGAGGTCGATGTCCTTGCGCGAGCAGCCGCAGGGATAGGTGAGGCCGCGCGCCTGCAGCGCGGCCAGCGCCGCCTCGTAGCGCGCGGTGCGCTGCGTCTGCCACTCGGGCGGTTCGTCGGGGAGCAGCGCGCAGTCGGCGAGCTGGCGCAGGATGTGTTTGCCCATGCCGGGCAGGCAGCGCTCGGTGTCGGCGTCCTCGATGCGGACCAGCCAGCGCGCACTGTCGCCGCGCGCACGCACGTCGAGCCAGCTCGCGAGCGCGGCCACCAGCGAGCCGGCGTGCAGCGGGCCGGTGGGCGAGGGGGCGAAGCGGCCGGTGGCCCGCATCCTTTCTTGGAGGACTTAGAGAACGGCCAAGGCCAGCGAGAGGCCCGAAACGAAACCATCTTCCACGCGGTGGCCGATGCACCAGTCACCGGCGATGCCGATGCGCGCCTTGGCGTCCCACAGGTGGGTCTGGCCCACGGGCACCTGCGTCTGCGCTTCGGGCCAGCAGCGCGCCTTGGCGTGGCTGGGCGTGGCGTGGATGCCGGTGATTTCCGAGAAGGCGCGCAGCAGCTTGGCCTCGATGCGGGCGGGCGTGTCGCGCAGGTGTTCTTCCGACCATGTGGCGCTGGCCTGCAGGGTCCAGCGCTCGACGCGCTCGCGGCCGGGCTTGGACGATTCGCGCGCCAGCCACGCCACGCGGTGGTGGGTGCTGCGCGCCACGTTCCACTGCGGGCCGAGGTGCGACATGTTGGCCTGGTTGGCCTGGGGGAAGGCGATCATCAGCGTCCAGCAGGGCGCGATGCGCACGGGTTCGATCTTGCGGCTCAGCGTGGCCGAGCGGTCGCCGCCGGCGAGCAGTTCGCGGGTGCGTGCGGGCGGCACGGCCAGCAGCACGGCGTCGAAGCCGGAGTAGACATGCTGCGAATCGTCGGCGCCGGCGGTGCGCAACTGCCAGCGGGTGGCGTCGAGCGCGTCGGGCTCGATGCGGGTGACCTGGGTGTTGGTGACGAGATGCTCGCCGAGCGGTGCGGCCCAGTGGGCCACGAGCGCGTCCATGCCGGGCTGGGCGACCCAGTGCGGCTCCAGCGAGGGCAGCGCCGCCTCGGCCACGCGGCCGTGGGCGTCGAGCACGCGCACGAGGTTGGCGCTCCAGGGGCGGCACAGCGCGGGCGTGGTGGCCAGCACCTGGGCAAAGCGCGGATCGCGCACGGTGAAGTACTGCGCGCCGCTGTCGAAGCGGCCGAAGGCGGTGTCGATGCTCGCCATCCGCCCGCCCGGCGTGGCCTCGCGTTCGAACACCGTGACACGGTGCCCGGCCTGCATCAGCGTGCGGGCACAGGCCACGCCGGCAATGCCGGCGCCGATCACGGCGAAATGGCGGGCGGCGGCGGGAGTTCGGTGGCGGTCGGCGGTGGCGCGGGCTTTGGCTTTGGGCATGGCGGACTCTTTTCTTTTGACAGGGTGATGACTGAGGAGGCCGTGCACACTCTACCTCGGTCTGCGCGCGTCGCCGGGCTGGGGGCGACCCTTATGACGCCGTCATCGCGTGGCGTTCAACGGCCCCGGTGCCGTTCAAGCAGCGCCTTGCGCGTGCCCTCGTGCTCGAACTGCGCGAGCCACCATTCGAGCGCGCGCCCCGGCTTGCCCGCGCTGCGCACGCGCCACGCACAGTGCATGGTGCCCAGCGGCGGCTGGCGTTCGGTCTGCAGCTCGACAAGGTGACCGGCCTCGATGTACGGCCGCGCCATCGGCTCGGGCAAAAAGCCGCCGCCCAGGCCGTGCAACTGCGCGGCGATCTTGGCCTGCATGCTGGGCACGGTGAGCACGTCCTGCCCGCCGACGAGGTTCACGGTCATGCTCGGCCCGCTGCGCACCGAGTCGGCCGCGGCCACCGCGCGGTGCTGGCGCAGCACCGCGTCGCTCAGCGGCTGCGGCAGGCGCGCGAGAGGATGGTGCGGCGCCACCGCGAACACGAAGCGCAGTTCGCCGATCGGCCGGCTGCGGATGCCGGTGGCGGTGAAGGCCAGGCTCGCGGCATCGAGCACTGCGCCGATCGCCAGGTCGGCCTCGCCGCTGGTCAGCGCCTCGATGGTGCCCAGCAGGGTTTCGTCGCGCAGCTTCAGGCGCGTGGGCGGCTCGAGCGCGAAGAAGGCGGTGCACAGGTCGAGCAGCGGGTCGCGTGCGATCACGCTGTCGACCGCGATGGTCAGCATCGGCTCCCAGCCGGTGGCCACGCGCTTCACGCGGTTGGCCACGGCGTCGATCTCGCCGAGCAGGCGTGCGGCCTCGCGCAGCAATTCGGCGCCGGCCTCGGTGATGCGGGCCTGGCGCGCGCTGCGGTCGAACAACAGCACGTCGAGCGCGTCCTCGATCTGGCGCACGCGGTAGCTCAGCGCACTGGGCACCAGGCCGAGCGCGCGCGCGGCGGCGGCGAAGCTGCCGGTGGTGGCCACCGTCTGCAGCATGGCCAGGGCGTCGGGGGTGAGGACGTCTCGGGCGCTCGTCATGGGCGGGCTCCATCATTCAAATAATTTGAATGATGCCATCAAAACCGGGCGTCTTTCAGAGGGGGATGGAGGTCCAGAATTCTTCTCATCCGCTGCGCATCCGGCGCGGCCCACGACGAAAGCCCCGGCGCCCGAACCGGGTGGGGCAGCAAGGAGTTCGATATGTTGCAAGTGCGTAAATCCCAGGAACGCGGTTATGCCGACCATGGCTGGCTGCGCTCGTTCCACAGCTTTTCCTTCGCGGGGTACTACGATCCGGCCTACATGGGCTTCGGCAACCTGCGGGTGATCAACGAAGACCGCGTGGCGGCGGGCGCCGGCTTCGGCACCCACGGCCACCGGGACATGGAGATCATCAGCTACGTGCTCTCGGGCGAACTCGCGCACAAGGACAGCATGGGCAACATCGAATCCATTCCGCCGGGCGACGTGCAGCGCATGAGCGCCGGCCGTGGCGTGATGCACAGCGAGTTCAACCACAAGGCCGACCAGACCACGCACTTCCTGCAGATCTGGATCGAGCCCAAGGAACGCGGCATCACCCCCGGCTACGAGCAGAAGCAGTTCAGCGACGCCGAAAAGCGCGGCACCCTGCGCCTGGTGGCCTCGCCCGACGGCCGCGACGGCTCGGTGACGGTGAACGCCGACGCGCGCCTGTTCGCCGGCCTGTTCGACGGCAGCGAAACCGCCAGCCTGGCGCTCGACCCGCAGCGCAAGAGCTACGTGCACCTGGTGCGCGGCGAGCTCGAAGTCAACGGCCAGAAGCTCGTGGGCGGCGACGCCGCGATGCTCGAAGGCGAATCGCAACTCACGCTCGGCGCCGGCAAGGATGCCGAAGTGCTGGTGTTTGACCTGACGGCCTGAGACGGCGTCCTTTTCTTTGTTCCTTTCGCTTCAACAACCAACGAGGAGTTTCACCATGGCCATTACCACCACAACCACCGCCCCCAACGCTGCCCAGGACACCCTGGCACTCATCGGCCGCGTACTGCTCGCTGCGCTGTTCGTGCCCGCAGGCTTCGGCAAGCTTATGGGCTTTGCCGGCACCGTGGGGTACATCTCCTCGGTGGGCGCACCGCTGCCGCAGGTCGCGGCGGTCATCGCGATCGTCGTGGAGCTGGGGCTCGGCCTGCTGCTGCTGGTCGGCTTCAAGACGCGCGTGTCGGCGATCGTGCTGGCGATCTTCACCGTGGCCGCGGCCGTGATGTTCCACAACTACTGGGCCATGCCCGCCGACAAGGCCTTCGTGAACCAGCTGATGTTCTTCAAGAACATCGCGATCGCAGGCGGCCTGCTGGCTTTCGCGGCCTTCGGCGCCGGCCGTTTCAGCATCGATAAAAAGTAAGCTCGCTCCCCTCAGGCCGCGCACACCTCGTGGGCGCGGCCTGCTGACTTCATCGCTTCCTTGAGGAAATCCGTTTCATGGCAAACATCGTCGTTGTCTTCCATTCCGGCTACGGCCATACCCAGCGCGTGGCCCAGGCCGTGGCCGACGGGGCGGGCGCGCAGCTGCTCGCCATCGACGCCGACGGCAACCTGCCGGCCGATGGCTGGGAGACGCTGGCCGCAGCCGACGCGATCATCTTCGGCTCGCCGACCTACATGGGCGGCGTCAGCTGGCAGTTCAAGAAATTCGCCGATGCGTCGTCCAAGGTCTGGTACACGCAAGGCTGGAAAGACAAGCTCTTCGCCGGCTTCACCAACAGCGCCACGATGAACGGCGACAAGGTCACGACCATGACCTACCTGTGGACGCTGGCGATGCAGCACAGCGGCATCTGGGTCAGCATGGGCATCCTGCCGACCAACAACAAGGCGGCCACGCGCGACGCGATGAACTACGTCGGTGGCTACGGCGGCCTGCTCACGCAGTCGCCCTCGGACGCGAGCCCGGCCGAGATGCCCAAGGGCGACCTGGAAACCGCGCGTGCCTTCGGCGAGCGCGTGGGTGCAGTGGCAAGATCACGCGCATAACGCCTCACCGAACTTCGCCCACAAGGACACCACGATGACCGACACGATCCCCGAAATCCAATTGCTGCGGCCCCACGACAAGGACCTGGGCGGTGGCTTCAACGTGCGGCGCGTGCTGCCGGCGGCGCAGCGCCGCTCGGTCGGGCCCTTCGTGTTCTTCGACCACTTCGGCCCGGCCACCGAGCAGCCCGGCAACGCGCACGACGTGCGCCCGCATCCGCACATCGGCCTGTCGACTGTCACCTACCTGTTCGAGGGCGCGATGATGCACCGCGACAGCCTCGGCAGCGTGCAGGAAATCCAGCCCGGCGCCATCAACTGGATGACCGCGGGGCGCGGCATCGTGCACTCCGAGCGCAAGCCCGAGCGTCTCTTGGCCGACACTTTCGTGAACCACGGCTTGCAGCTGTGGGCCGCGTTGCCGCAGGCCCATGAAGAGGTCGAACCCAGCTTCGAGCACACGCCGGCCGACGCCATTCCCGAGCTGACGGTGCAGGGCGTGCCGGTGCGCGTGCTGGTGGGCGAGGCCTTCGGCGTGCGCTCGCCGGTGAAGACGCTGGCGCAGACGGTCTACCTGGACATCGCGCTGCCGGCTGGCGGGCGTTTCGAGCTGCCCGCGCTGGCGCCCGAACTGGCGGTCTACATGGTCGACGGCGATGCGAACGTGAATGGCGAGCCGGCACCCGCCCACACGATGGCGGTGCTGCCCGACGGGCAGGGCGCGGTGTTCACAGCCGACGCCGCCGTGCGCCTGATGGTGATCGGCGGCGAGCCGCTGGACGGCCCGCGCTACATCACCTGGAATTTCGTCTCGAGCCGGCGCGAGCGCATCCTCGAAGCCGGCGCCGACTGGGCCGCGCAGCGCATGGGCCACGTGCCCGGCGAGACCGAGTTCATTCCGCTGCCGGGCAAGCCCTTCGGTGTGCGCGAGCCCGACACGGGCACGACGCCGGTCTGAGCCTTCTGTTTATTGCTTGATGCCGATGTCCGGGTCTTCCGAGGCCCGGGCGCTGGCGTCCGATGCGCGCGCGCTGAGGTCGGGCGCCAGGGCCCGGCGGCCGTCGAACACGAAGCAGTCGCCGTGGTAGTGCGCGCCGCCGACGTCCTCGAAGTACTTGAGGATGCCGCCTTCGAGCTGCAGCACGTGCTCCACGCCTTCCTCGCGCATGAGGATGGCCGCCTTCTCGCAGCGGATGCCGCCGGTGCAGAAGCTCACCACCGTCTTGCCCTCGAAGTCGGCGCGGTGCGCCTTCAACGCGGGCGGGAATTCGGTGAACTTGGTGATGCGCCAGTCGACCGCGCCGTCGAAGGTGCCTTCGTCGACCTCGAAGTCGTTGCGCGTGTCCAGCATCACGATCTCGCGGCCCTCGTCGTCGTGACCCTGGTCGAGCCAGCGCTTGAGCGTGGGCGCGTCCACGCCGGGCGCGCGGCCGGCGGCGGGCTGGATCGCGGGGTGGTCCATGCGGATGATCTCGCGCTTGAGCTTCACCAGCATGCGCCGGAAGGGCTGCGTGGCCGACCAGCTTTCCTTGGTTTCGAGGTCGGCAAAGCGCGCGTCGGCGCGCAGGTCGGCCAGGAAGGCGTGGATGGCCTGCGCCGTCCCCGCCAGAAACAGGTTGATACCTTCGGGCGCCAGCAGGATCGTGCCCATCAGGCCCAGGGCCTGCGCGCGCTCGCGCAGGGTCTCACGCAGCACGGGGCTGTCGTTGATGCCCACGAACTTGTAGGCGGCGATATTCAAAATCTCTTGCACGGGGCGGGATTGTAGGGATCGCCACACCACATCGTGGAGGGCGGCTTCCTACAATCGACGGATGTTTGTTCACCTGCGTCTGCACACCGAGTTTTCCGTCGTCGATGGCACGAATCGAATCGACGAAGTCATCAAGGCCGCCGCTGCCGACAAGCAGCCTGCGCTGGCCATCACCGACCTGAACAACCTGTTCGGGACGGTCAAGTTCTACAAGCAGGGCCGGGGCAAGGGCGTCAAGCCCGTCATCGGCGCTGAAATCTTCATCGACGGGCTGGGCAAGGAGCCCGGCGCGCTGACCCGCCTCATTCTGCTGGTGCAGAACATGGAGGGCTACCTCAACCTGTCGGAACTGCTGGCCCGGGCCTGGACGCAGAACGTGGGCCGCGGCCAGTCGCAGGCGGCCTGCAAGCTCGAATGGCTGCAGGAGCTGCAGGGCGGGCTGATCGCGCTGTCGGGCGCACAGGCCGGGCCGCTGGGCCAGCCGCTGCTGCAGGGCCAGGAAGAGCGCGCTGCCGAACTGGCGCTGCAACTGGCGGGCATGTTCCCGCACCGCTTCTACATCGAGCTGCAGCGCGCCGGCCGTCCGGAAGACGAGCCGCACGTGATTGCCGCCGTGAAGCTCGCCGCCCGCCTGAAGCTGCCGGTGGTGGCCACGCACCCGGTGCAGTTCGCCGAACGCCAGGACTACGAGGCGCACGAGGCGCGCGTGTGCATTTCCGAAGGCGAAATTCTTGGCAACCCGCGCCGCGTGCGCAAGTTCACCGAGGAGCAGTACTTCAAGTCGAGCGCCGAGATGCAGGCGCTCTTTGCCGACGTGCCCAGCGCGCTGGCCAACACGGTCGAGATCGCCAAGCGCTGCAACCTCACGCTGGTGCTCGGCAAACCGCAGCTGCCGGACTTTCCCACGCCCTTCATCAGCGAAGGCGTGCGCATGCCGATCGGCGAGTTCTTCCGCCAGGAGTCGTTCGACGGGCTGGAGGTGCGGCTGAAGCACCTGTACCCCGACGAAGCCAAGCGCGAGGCCGAACGGGCACGCTACGTGGAGCGCCTGGAGTTCGAGATCAACACGATCCTGAACATGGGCTTCCCGGGCTACTTCCTGATCGTGGGCGACTTCATCAAGTGGGCCAAGGAAAACGGCTGTCCCGTGGGCCCGGGCCGGGGCTCGGGCGCGGGCTCGCTCGTGGCCTACGCGCTGAAGATCACCGACCTCGACCCGCTCGAATACAAGCTGCTGTTCGAACGTTTCCTGAACCCCGAACGCGTCTCGATGCCCGACTTCGACATCGACTTCTGCCAGGGCAACCGGGACCGCGTGATCGACTACGTGAAGGACAAGTACGGCCGCAACGCCGTGAGCCAGATTGCCACCTTTGGCACCATGGCCGCGCGCGCGGCCATCCGCGACGTGGGCCGCGTGCTCGACATGAGCTACATGTTCTGCGACGGCATCAGCAAGCTGATTCCGAACAAGCCGGGCATGTCGGTCACGCTGCAGTACCCGCCCGCGACCAAGATCGAAGGCGACAAGAACAACTACGCCATCGAGATGGAGCCGCAGCTGGCGGAGCGCATCGAGAAGGAAGAAGAAGTGCGCATGCTGGTCGAGCTCGCGCAGAAGCTCGAAGGCATGACGCGAAACATCGGCATGCACGCCGGGGGCGTGCTCATTGCGCCGGGCAAGCTCACCGACTTCTGCCCGCTGTACCAGCAGCCCGGCAGCGAATCGGCCGTGAGCCAGTACGACAAGGACGACGTCGAAGCCATCGGCCTCGTGAAGTTCGACTTCTTGGGCCTGGCCACGCTCACGATCCTGGAGATCGCGCGCGAGTTCATCATGAAGCGCCACAAGGGCCAGGAGAACTTCGCGTTCGAGAACATCCCGCTGAACGATGGGCCGACCTACCGCCTGTTCTCCGACGGCAAGACCGAGGCCGTGTTCCAGTTTGAATCCCGCGGCATGCAGGGCATGCTGAAGGACGCGCGGCCCACGCGCCTGGAAGACCTGATCGCGTTGAACGCGCTGTATCGCCCGGGCCCGATGGACCTGATTCCCAGCTTCGTGGCGCGCAAGCACGGCCGCGAAGACGTGGAGTACCCGCACCCGGCCGTGGCCGAGATGCTCTCCGAGACCTACGGGATCATGGTCTACCAGGAGCAGGTGATGCAGACCGCGCAGATCCTGGGCGGCTACTCGCTGGGCGGCGCCGACTTGCTGCGCCGCGCGATGGGCAAGAAGAAGCTCGAGGAAATGGCCGAGCACCGCGAGAAGTTCCGCGCGGGTGCCCTGGCCACGCACGGCATCGTGCAGGACAAGGCCGACGAAATCTTCGACTTGATGGAGAAGTTCGCGGGCTACGGCTTCAACAAGTCGCACGCCGCCGCCTACTCGCTGCTGGCGTACCACACGGGCTGGCTCAAGGTCCACTACACGGCCGAGTTCTTCTGCGCCAACATGACCGTGGAAATGGACGACACGGACAAGCTCAAGCTCTTGTTCGAAGACGCCCAGAAGAACTTCAACATCACCTTCGAGCCGCCGGACGTGAACCGCGGCAACTACCGTTTCGAGCCGGTCACCAACCGGATCATCCGTTACGGCCTGGGCGCCGTGAAGGGCACGGGCCAGCTCGCGGTCGAGGCCGTGGTGCGGGCGCGCGAAGAGGGCGGGCCGTTCAAGAGCCTGTACGACTTCTGCGTGCGCATCGACCGCCAGCGCATCAACAAGCGCACGGTCGAGGCGCTCATCAAGGCCGGCGCGTTCGACGCCATCCAGCAGAACCGCGCCTCGCTCATCGCCTCGGTCGACCGCGCCTTCGAGTTCGCCATTGCCACGGCGGCCAACGCCTCGCAGGCCGACATCTTCGGCGACTGCGAACACGGCTCGGCCACGCAGGAGCCCGACCTGGTCGACGCCACGCCCTGGGGCGTGAAGGAGCGCCTGACCTTCGAGAAGACGGCCGTGGGCTTCTACCTGTCGGGCCACCTGTTCGACGAGGTCTCGCACGAGGTGCGGCGCTTCTGCAAGCGCGAGATCGGCGACCTGCTCGACAGCCGCGACCCGCAGGTCATCGCCGGCATCGTGAGCGACTTCCGCGTCATCAACGGCCAGCGCGGCCGGCTGGCGATCTTCAAGCTGGACGACAAGTCGGAGTCCATCGACGCCACGGCCGACGAGGCGCTCATCAACGCCAACCGCAACACGCTGAAGGACGACGAGCTCGTCATCGTGAGCGGCAAGCTGCAGCCCGCGCGCGGCGGCTTCGAGGCGCGCTTCCAGGTGCAGCAGGTGTGGGACCTGGCCTCAGCGCGCTGCCGCTTCGGCAAGTTCCTGCGCGTGGCGGTCAACGGCAAGGTGCCAGAGATCGCGCGCCTCCTGAAAGACTTTCCGGCGCGCACCGAGCAGACCGAGGTCGGCGACCTGGTGCATGGCCTGCCCGTGCGCCTGTCGATGGCGCGGGGCGGGGCGCAGGTCGAGCTGCAGTTGGGCGAGCGGGCCAAGTTCTTCCCGACCGATGCGGCGCTTGCGAGCTGGACCGCGCAGGCCGAAGCGGGCAAGGCGCAGGTCATCTACGATTGATCGGATCGCGCGGCCCCGGGGAACCTCGGGGCCCGCGCGCGGTCCATCAGTCTGTTGCAACCTGGCCTTGGGCCACTCACAGGAGGAATGACCGCATGCATTTCAAGAAGATCCTCAAGACCACCGCATTGACGTTCGGCGTGGCGCTGCCCATGGCCGCGGCCTGGGCCCAGTACGCCGGCCCGAGCTCGGTGCCGAACCTGACGGTCAAGCAGCTGATCGAGACCGGCCAGGACGACCAGCACGCCACGGTGCGCGGCTTCATCGTCTCGCACGACGGCGGCGAGCACTACACCTTTGCCGACGACACGGGGCGCCTGAAGGTCGAGATCGACGCCAAGTACTTCCCGCCGGGCGTGAAGATCGACGACAAGGTGCGCGTCGAGCTCAGCGGCGAGTTCGACAAGGACCGGCTCACCGGCAAGACCGAACTCGACGTCAAGCGCGTCATCACCGTCCTGCGCTGACCCCCGCCTTTTTCCCGAGCGCCTGCTCGACCTGGTCGAGCACGGCCTCGGGGGCGTGCAGCCAGTCCTTGGCCAGCACCTGCATCACCTGCCAGCCGAACGCGTCGAGGATGCGCGGACGCGAGACGTAGCGTTCCAGCACGTTGTGGCGCGTGCCTTCGTGCGCCGCGCCGTCCACGAGGAGGCCCAGCGCATAGTGGCCCTGGCCCGATGCGCGCACCGCGAGGTCGCAGCGAAAACGCGACTGACCCACCTGTTCGTCCACCGCATGGCCGCGTGCGCGCAGCGCCTGCGCGATCTGCGCCGTGACGTCGTCGGTGCGCGCCTGCCGCGCCACGTGGCCACGCGCCAGCGGGTTCATGCCTTCGAGCACGCGCCGTGCCGTGTCCTCGTCGCCGCGTGACAGGCACTCGGCATAGCGCAGGAAGTTCTTCAGCGCCGCCGCGCCTTCGTTGTGGTCGTTGGTGATCGCCTCGTGGCGAATGGTCGAGACCACCGCCATGTGGTGCTTCGCGCGGCTGAAGATTACGTTCAGCCGCTTCTCGCCACCGCGCTGGTTGATGGGGCCGAAGTTCATCAGCATGCGGCCCTCGGGGTTGGGGCCGTAGCAGATGCTGAGGATGATGATGTCGCGCTCGTCGCCCTGCACATTCTCCAGGTTCTTGATGAAGAGGCCGCAGAACTGGTCGTCTTCCTCGCGCACGTACTCGGCCTCCAGCCGCGCCGCAAAGTCGGCATCGACCGCGCCCAGCGCGTTCAGCTCCTCCTCGATCTCGCCCTGTTGCGCTTCCGAGAACGCCACGATCCCGAGGCTGCGCCCGGTCTCCCGTTTGAGCAGTTCGCGCACCAGCTGCGCGATATGGCGTGCCTCGCCATCGTTGATGCGGTTCTCGTACACCGCATCGGCCACGCGGTGAAAGCTGATGGCGCGCGAGAGCAGGGCGTCGACCTGCGCCTTCACGGATTCGTCCGTCGGGCTGCGCGACTGCACCACGATCTCGCCGCGTTCGGGCGCGGGCAGGCTGCGGTCGGGAATGGTGTACAGGTTGCCCGCGTAGAAGGCCGCGTTCGAAAAACCGATGAGCGATTCGTAGCGGCTGCGGTAGTGCCAGGCCAGCAGCGTGGCCGGCAGGTTGCGCGCGCCCTGGTTCAGCAGGCTGTCGGCATCGAGCACGACGGCGATGCGTTCGCCTTCCTCGCCGCTTTCTGCATCGTCGCCTGCCACCGACACGGTGTCTTCCTCGGCGTCGCGGCCCGACGAGAAGAAGCTGGTCGGCGGCAGCTGCATCTCGTCGCCCACCACGATGATCTGCGGCGCGCGGTACAGCGCGGGCACGGCTTCTTCGACCGGGATCTGGCTGGCCTCGTCGAAGATCACCACGTCGAACAGGTCGGCCGCGAGCGGCAGCGTGTCGGACACCGACAGCGGGCTCATGAGCCAGATCGGCTTCATGTCGCGCACCACGCGGCCGGTGTCGCCGCTGGCCAGTTCGCGGATCGCCTTGTAGCGCATGGTCTTGCCGAACTCGTGCTCGAGCTCGCGGCGGCCGGCGTTGTAGCTCTTCTTGAAGACCTTGCCGTCGGCGTCGAGCTGGCTGGCGGGCAGGGCGCTCTTTTGCACATGGTCGCGGAAACGCTGGCGCACCGCGGCGGCGAGCGTGCGCGCATTGCGTTCGAGCAGCTTGCGTTCGCCTTCGCCCAGGCGCTGCGCATGGCGCGCGAGCGTGGCGCCGTCGAAGCGCGGCAGCCAGCGCTCGGTGCGGTACACGCGCTCCAGCCCTTCGCGTGCGACGGCGTACTCGATGGCCTCGGGCGGCAGCGGCAGGGTGCGCAGCGCGGCGGCCACGGCCGGGTCGGCCTCGGCCAGTTCCTGCAGCGGCTGGAGCACCGACGGCAGCACGTCGGCCTGGTCGCGCAGCGTGCGGGCCAGCGCGTCGAGCGCGTCCAGCGGTTGTGCACCGGCGTCGTGCAGCAGGTCGCGCCAGAGGGCGTCGAGCGTGTCGACGCGCGGTGCGGTGGCGACGAGCTGCTCGACGCTGCGGCGGCCCGCGTCGGTGCGCAGGTGGGCCTGGAACGTCGCACGCAGGCCGGCGCCGGCGTCGATGCCGCGCATCGCCTGCAGTTGCCGTGCGAAAGCCTCGGCGTCGGTGCAGCCGTAGTCGGCCTCGAGGCGCGCCGCCTGCTGGTCGAGCGCGGTGCGCGCGGCCTGTTCGGCGCGCAGGTCTTCGAGGATCTGGCTGGGCTGCGGACGCACGGCATGGGCGGCGAAGTCGTAGCGGCGCTTGAGTTCGCCCGACAGGCGCCACCACGAGGGCTGCAGCCAGCGCAGCAGCGAGCCCTGCTGCGCGCGGGCCTGCGCCAGCGCGGCTTCGGTGTCGCCGGGCGAGAGCTTGTCGCGCCAGTGGGCGGTGCGCTGCAGCTGCGCGTCGAGCGCCTGCTGCAGCGAGCGTCTTTCGTTCAGGGCATTGCCGAGCGCGAGGCTGCTCGGGTGCGCCGCGTCGAGCAGCGCCAGCTGGCCGCGCGCGGCCAGCGCGGCGACGCTGCGCGCATCGGCCACCACGGCCAGCGCATCGCGCCACAGCACGCCGGCCTCGGCCAGCGGCGACCAGGCATCGACCAGCGCGTCGCGGCAGGGGGCGCTCAGGTCGATGGCGCGTTCGCTGCGCTCGACCAGCCGCGCCAGCGGCTTCTCCTGCGCCAGCAGCGAGGGCGCGAGCTGGGCGAACACATGCTGCGCGAAGCTGGGCGCGCCCAGGCTTTCGGTCACGGCCAGGTGCAGGCGCGACACCAGCTCCGCATGCCGGCGCCAGGCCGCGAAGGCGGGCAATGCCTCGGCCTGCAGCGGCGTGAGCGACGGGTCGCCGGCCTTGAGCGCCACCAGCCGCGAGAGCAGCTCGCGCAGCGTCACCGCGATGTGTTCGGGCACGTCGTGCATGGCGGCGTCGAAGCGTTCGAGCGCGCGCAGGTCGAGGTCCATCGCGTCGAGCACCTGCGTGCGCTCGGTGCTTTCCTGCGCCAGCGTGCCGGGCGCTTCGAGCCACAGCTCGTAGGTCTTGCGCAGGTTCTGCACGAAGGCCTTCTTGTCGCCCTGCGAGTCGTGGATCATGCAGCACAGCTCGTCCAGCCCCTGCTGGCGCAGGCGGTGGAACACGACGTCGATGGCGGCGCGCTTCTCGCACACGAACAGCACACGCTGGCCGCGGCCCACGTAGTCGGCGATCAGGTTGGTGATGGTCTGCGACTTCCCCGTGCCCGGCGGGCCCTGGATGATGTAGCTGGTGCCGGTGCGCGCCAGCGCCACCGCGGCGGTCTGCGTGGCGTCGGCCTGCACCACGGGCCACTGGTCGGCCAGTGGCAGGGCGGGCGGCGTCTCGCCGTCGACGCGGCGCGGCTGCAGCGAGAACACGCGGTCGAAAGCCTCGCTCGCCAGGTCGGATTCGGCCAGCCCCGAGTAGTCGCGCACCAGCGACATCTTGCGGTGGTTGAAGTTGCCCAGCGTCACGGCCGTGAGGTCGATGTCCCACTGGTAGGGGTTGCCGCTGCTCTCGCGCAGCGCGAAGGTCTTGCGCTCGGTGTCGTCGACCGCAGTGGCGGCCATCTGCGGCGCGCGCGGCTGCGGCGCACCGCCGACGGCCTCGCGCACCGGCAGCGGCACGGGGCGCACGCGCGCATGGAACAGCTGCAGCCCGCGCGGGCGGAAGTCGTCCTGCGCGTAGCTGAAATCTTGCGCGACCACGGGCACCGCCGAGGGCGAGCGCACGCGGGTGCGGCGCTTGAACTGCTCGAGCCGCTGGCGCGCGCGCTGGTGCATCACGGCGATCTCGGGCTGCTTCACGAGGCGCAGCTGCACGCCGGGCTCGCTCTGCGCGATCTGCGCCGACAGCTGCGCGTGGAACTGTTCGAGCGAGGTCTCGCGCAGGTCCACCGTCTCGGGCAGCGCGATGCCGTAGAGCTGGCGCAGGTGGTGGCGCAGCGTGGGGTTCACCTGCGCCTCGCTGGCCGAGGCTTCGAGCAGGTACTGGTCGCGCACGCCTTTCTTGCGCGTGAGTTCGACCGGCAGCATCAGCAGCGGCGAGGCGATGCGTTCGGCGCGTTCGGCCTCGCCCTCCTTGAGGTTGTGCCAGCGCAGGAAGGCGATCACCAGCGACAGCTGCGAGAAGCCGTACTCGGCCCGGTCGCGCCGCGCCTCCTGCAGGATGCGGTCGAGCGCACCGGGCAGGTAGGGCTGGTCTTCGAAGCGCAGCCAGCGCGCCAGCGGCACGGGGTCGCAGCTGGCGATGTCGGCGGCAAAGCGGCCGTCCCACACGCACAGCTGGTCGGTGCGGATGCTGTTGAGGTCGACCACCAGCGGCACGCTGGCGACGGTGAGGTTCACATGCGCCTGCGTCGGCTTGAAGTACAGCAGGCGGTTGCGCCGCGACAGGTCGAACAGCCGGTCGCGCAGGTGCAGCTGGATCGCCTGGCGGCGCTGGCCTGCGCCGTCCCTTGCCGGTGCGATGCGGTCCAGGCCGAGGTCGACGGGCTGGTCGCGGTAGGTCTCGAGGCGGCGGATGACCGAAGGCAAGTCGCGTGCGCGCTCGTGGCGGTCGAGCGCGGTCATCTCGAAGATCACGGCGGCCACCACGGGGTGCAGCCGGCGGTTCAGCTCGAACAGGTTGCCGCGGTGCGTGGCAAAGCGGGTCAGGTCGTCGCCGTCGGTGAAGTCGAGCCCGCACGACAGGCTGGCCAGCACCTGGCCCAGGCACAGGATGTCGCCGAGCGCGTCGTGGTGGCCCAGGCGCAGTTCCCACGCGGCGTAGCCGGGCAGGTAGACGGGGCGCGTGGGCACGGTGTCGGGCCCGGCCTCGGGCATCACCGCGAGGTTCTCGAGCGCGACGCCGGCGTCGGCATCGACGGTCAGGCGCGTTTCGCCGACCACGCGCAGCACGGAGGCGGCAGGTTGTTCGAGCGGCGCGATGGCCTCGGGGTGGCGGCGCGGTGCGGTGCCTTCGGGCTGCGCGAGTGCCAGCGCGGGTTCGGCGGGCGCGTCGGTCACGCGGTAGGCAAAAGCGTTGCCGAGCGCGGCGACGTGGCCGAGTTCGTGCAGGGCCGAGACTTCGCGCAGCAGCGGCAGCACGAGCTTGAGCACGTCGTCGGTCTGCAGGCCGCCGTGGGCCTCGGCGGTGGCGAGCAGTTGCAGGAGCGGGGCGGGAGCGAGGGTCATGCGGCGGCGGCCTGCGAAGAAGAAGTGGCGGCCTTGTCGAGCAAGGCCGCGGCGTCGCGCTTGACGCGGGTGAAGTTGCGCTTGGACAGGCCCAGGTCCTTCAGCACGCGCTGTTCGAAGGGCGTGTCGCAGCCGAGCGCATCGGCCAGGCCCAGCGCGGCGGCGAGGGTGACGTCGTCCATCTCGGGATCGGCGGCGACGAAGTCGACCAGCACGCTGGCCAGGTAGTCGTGCAGGCCGGCGGGCGCGGGCTCGGGCGGCGGCATCGCCGACGTGGGCGGCGCGAAGTCGGGGAAGAAGCGGCGCGCATGCGCCAGCAGCGAGTCCGACTGCAGCACGGGCCGCTGCAGCAGCTGCGCCAGGGTGCCGCGCGTGAGTGCGCTCACGCGCTGCTGGCCAAGCATGTCGAGCGTGCCCAGGTCGAGCGGACCTTCGAGCGCGGCGGCCAGCCATTCGTCGGCGTCGTGCTCGCGGCCGGCCCACAGGCGCAGCGCGCGGGCGCGCACGAACACCTCGGGGTGGCTCACGCCGCGCGTCTGCAGCGCCTTGTTGCCGGGGTCTGCGCAGATTTCTTCGGCCTGCGCGAGGTAGCTCGCCACGTTGACCTGCGTGAGGCCGGTCTCGATCTTGATGAGCGCGCTCACGGCGGGCTCGAGCGCGCCGCAGGCCACGCAGCCGCCGCGGTCGGCAAAGGCCTCGGTGTACAGCGCATGGCGCCGCGCGGCCTGCAGGTGGCTCGCATCGGCGCGCGGGTCGGCCGCCGTGGCGTGCAGCAGGCGATCGACGACGTGGTGCTTGCCGCCGTCGCGCTCCCACAGCAGGTAGTGCGCCAGTTCGTGGCCGAGCACGGCCTGGCGCTCGGGCGGCTGCAGCTTTTCGAGCAGCGGGCCCGAGAGCACGATGTGCGCCTCACCCGGCACGACGTAGATCGCGGCGTTCATGGCCGCGCCGTCGCCGGACGGGGCCTGGTAGAGCGTGATGCGCGCCGTGACGCCCAGCCGCTGCGCGGCCAGGGTGGCGTCGGCATGCAGGTCGGGGTGCGCGTCGGCGTCGAGGCGGTAGGCGCTGCGCAGCAGTTCGGCGCGCATGGCGGCCGTGTGTTCTTCGCGCGCTTCGGCCGAAGCGGCCCAGCGCCAGGCCTCGGGTTCGTTCGCCTGGAGGTGGGCGGCCAGTGCCTGCTGGTAGGGCAGCGGCGTCAGGTCTTGGAGGCGAACGGCAGGGAAAGAGTCGACCATGTCAGGAGCGCCAGCAACAATGAGTTGCCGACGATCCTAAACGAGCGGGTGGTGTCGCTTGCAATCACCCACGATGTGGGTGATTGCGGGGGTCAACGCTTGGGCTTGAGCGTGACGATGAGCGACGGGAAGATGCGCCCGTCCGTGTCGCGCGGCAGCTTGTCGGTCTTGCGAAGACCGCGTTCGGCCGCTTCGTCCCAGGCCGGAAGGCCGCTGGACTTGGCGAGCTTGACGCCGACGATGGTGCCGTCGGGGGCCAGCCGCACTTCGAACTCGGCCTCGGGGTTGCCGTTCACGCTGTCGGCATCGGGGAAGGTGATGTTCGGGCGCACGGCGGCGGCAATGCGGCCGGCATAGCCGCTGGACGGGCCGGACGAGCGCTGGGCGTTGCCCTTGGCATCGTCGCTGCCGCTGGCGCCCGCCAGGCCCTGCATGCGCTTGAGCGTCGCGGCGCGGTCGGCGGCGGCCTGCTTGGCGGCCGCCTCCGCCTTCTTCGCTTCGGCCTGCTTGGCCTCGGCTTCCTGCTGCTTCTTCTGCTCGGCCAGTTTCTTCTGCTGCTCTTTCTTGCGCTCGGCTTCTTCCTCGGCGCGCTCCTTGGCCTCGAGCTCCTTCTTCTTTTGCTGCTGCACGCGCTGCTGCTCGAGCTCGCGCTCCTTCTGCGCCTTCTGCTCCTTGAGCTTCTTCTCGCGCTCCAGCGCGATGTCGGGCGCAGGGGCGGGCGCCGGCTCGGGCGGCTTGACGGCCGGGGG
>NZ_JBWKYW010000064.1:0-38511 GCF_059423965.1 Variovorax sp. GW458-11-26-14-LB1 | reverse complement strand
GCAGCGAAATCAAGGAGGAGGGCGAAGCCCGGGGGACATTCGCGGAGGGAAGTACCCGGTGGCCTGTGCACGCGCCCCGAACATCGTCGATAGAACCGAGCCGCCCGCCGGAGACAATCCGCGCCGGAGGAAAACAGTTCAATGACCCATTCGACGAAGAAACGAACGCCGTCGCGTGCCGCACGGCATGCCCTCGGCCTGGCACTGGCCATCGCCGGCTTCTCGGCATACGCCCAGACCGAAGCAGCCGCACCACAACCCATGGCCGCAGCTTCAGCGCCCGCCGAAGCAGCACCCGCCGCACCCCCGCAAACCCGTCTGCGCTTCAACCGCGGCACCTACAAACCCGGCATCGAGCACCTGCGCGTGGTGCGCCGCGAGAACACGGTCCAGAACGTGGCCGGACAGGTGGCGCTGAACGTCGCGTTCGCGGTGCTGGCCGGCGGCGTGGCCGCGCAAGGCTTCTCGAAAGACGACCTGGGCGGCACCACGCTCGAAGAGCTCAAGGACGATCCGCTGGGCGTCAATCCCGCCATCAGCGACCTCAACGACGCCTTGAGCAAGGTCGCCACCGACATCTACCGCAAGCGCGCCGAGGCCGCACTGGCCACCGCCCTGACCGACGGCTCCACGCCCGAGGAGATCGAGGCGGCGCGCCAGATCCCGAAGGAAGCCGACACCCCGCTGCTCCCGGGACCGTGGCACCTGGTCTACGAGAACCTGCTGGGATCGGACGAGCTGTTCCGCCTCAAGTTCGGCGCCGACCTGGGGCGCCCCGGCTTCATGCGCCCGCCGATCGAATGCCGCTACCAGTCGGAGCCGGTCGCATGGGCACGGTGGCAGGCCGACAACTGGCAACTGCTGCGCGAAGAACGCGCAAAGGCCGTGGAGGCCTGCACCAAGATCATCTCTGCCGCACCCGAGAAGCGCTGGTAAGTCCGCGCCTTCGGTCGCTCAGTACAACCCGAGCTGGCGCGTCCGCAGCCGCGCCAGCCCCAGCAGTGCATCGGTGAACGGCGTGGCCACGCCCGTCAGCTCGCCCAGCTCGCGCACCACGGTGACGAGCGCGTCGAGCTCGACCGAGCGGCCCGCCTCCACGTCCTGCAGCATCGAGGTCTTGAACGCGCCGAGCTTCATCGTCACCGCGTGCCGGTCTTCGGGGCTCTGCGTGATCTCGATGCCGATGCGCCGGCCGATCTCCTTGGCCTCGAGCATCACCGCCGAGATGAAACCGCGCACGTAGTCGTCGCCCATGATCAGGTCGGTGGTGGCGCCGGTGAGCGCGCTGATCGGGTTCACCGTCATGTTGCCCCACAGCTTGAACCACACGTCCTTCTGGATCTGCGGCGACAGCGTGGTGTCGATGCCCGTGCTCTTGAGCAGTTCGACCAGCTTCTGCACGCGCGGCGTGGCCTCGCCCGAAGGCTCGCCCACGATCAGCCCGTTGCCGAAGTGGTGCCGCACCACGCCCGGCCCGTCGAGCGAGCAGCTGGCGTGCACCACGCAGCCGATCACGTTGCGCGACGGAATGGCCTTGGCGATGGCGCCCTCGGGGTCGACGGCCGCGAGGCGGTGCCCCGTGATCTCGCCGCCGAAGCCGCCTTCGAGGAACCACCACGGCACGCCGTTCATGGCCACCAGCACGATCGTGTCGGGTCCGATCAGCGGCCCGATGCGTTCGGCCACGCCGGCCAGCGCGGGCGCCTTCACGGCGATCACCACCAGGTCTTGAACGCCCAGTGCCTCGGGGTCGGCCACCGCGTTCACCGGCACGCGCGTGCGCACGTCGCCGCGCATCAGCGAAAGGCCGTCCTTCTGCAGCGCGTCGAGCGTGGCGCCGCGCGCCACGACGTTGAGGCGCTGGCCTGCCTGTGCAAGGCCGACGCCGATCCATCCGCCGATCGCGCCGGCGCCGTAGATGCAAATCTTCATGGGAACAGGCGCCTCAGTTGCGGTAGCTCGGGTCGATGCGGTCCACCTGCCGCACCAGTGCATTGAACACGTCCTGCCCGGCGCCGTGCGCGGGGCTGAACTGCAGCGCGTCGCGCGTGCAGCGCTGCGCGATCTCTTCGCTCACCGGAATGGCGGCGCCCATCGAGAAGGTCGCCATCTGGATCTCGCAGGCGCGTTGCAGCGTCCACAGGATCGCGAAGGTCTGCGGCAGCGTCTGGCCCCAGGCCAGCAGGCCGTGGTTGCGCAGGATCACCGCGTTGCGGTCGCCGATGCTCTTCAAGAGGCGCGGGCCCTCGTCGGCATGGATCGTGATGCCCTCGAAGTCGTGGTACGCCACCATGCCGTGCAGCTGGGCGGTATAGAAATTGGTCTGCTGCAGGCCGCCCTGCAGGCAGGCCACGGCCACGCCGGCCGTGGTGTGCGTGTGCATCACGCAGTGCGCGCCGGGCAGGCCGTCGTGGATGGCCGCATGCACCACGAAGCCGGCCGGGTTCACCGGGTAGGTCGAGCCGTCGAGCACCTTGCCCTGCAGGTCGATCTTCACCAGGTTGCTGGCCGTCACCTCGCTGTAGTGCAGGCCGAAGGGGTTGATGAGGAACTGCTTCTCGCCACCCGTCACGCTGTCGGGCAGCCGCACCGTGATGTGGTTGTAGATCATCTCGGTCCAGCCCAGCATCGCGAACACGCGGTAGCAGGCCGCGAGCTCCTCGCGCGCGGCGCGCTCGTCGGGATGGATCGAGGGATGGACCAGCGCCGACGGCGCGGTGGCGAGTGTGTTCATGGCAGTTCCTTCATGTGATCAACCTTCAGCCGTGAAGCCGACCTCTTTCACGATCGGCGCCCACTTGGCGGTGTCCTTCTTCAGCAGATCGGCCAGCTCGGCCGGCGTGGAAGACATGGCTTCCAGGCCGAAAGTGCCGAGGCCGTCGATCACGTCCTTCTGTGCGAGCGCGTTCTTCATCGCCGTGTTGAGCTTCGTCACCAGCTCGGGCGAGGCCTTGGCCGGCAGGAAGAAGGCGAACCATTCGCTGTGCGCCATGTTCTTGATGCCCTGCTCGCCGAAGGTCGGCACATCGGGCGCGAAGCGGCTGCGCTTGGCACCCGACACGCCCAGGATGCGCACCTTGCCCGACTGCAGGTGCTGCGTGATGTCGCCGATGGGGCCCGACACCGCCGAGATGTTGCCGCCCAGCAGGTCGAGCATGGCCGGCTGCGTGCCGCGGTAGGCCGCGTGCTTGAGCTCGACGCCGCCCTGCTTGCCCAGCAGCGCACCGATGAAGTGCGGCGTGGAGCCCGCGGCCGGCGAGCCGTAGTTGGCGCCGGCCGGGTTGGTCTTGGCCCAGGTGAGGAACTCGGGCACCGTCTTGATGGTGGCCGGTACGGCCGGGCCGACCGCGAAGCCGAAGTCGAAGATGCAGGCCAGGCTCACGGGCGTGAGGTCGACCATCGGGTCGTAGGGCAGCTTCTTGTAGATGTGCGGGTAGATCGTGAGGATCGACGTAGGCGTCTGCAGGATGGTGGTGCCGTCGGCCGGACGGCCCTTCACGTAGCTCACGGCGATCTGGCCGCCCGCGCCGGTGCGGTTCTCGACCACGGCGGTCTTGGCGTAGTCGGGGCTCAGCTTCAGCGCAATGCGCCGGCAGGTGGTGTCCGAGGTGCCGCCGGCCGCGAAGCCGGTGACGATGGTGGCGTTCTCGAGCGCGGCAGCCTGCGCAAAGGCCTGCTGGCCGAGGCTGGCGAGCAGCGCCGAAGCGCCGGTGGACTGCAGCATGTGGCGGCGGGTGAAGGTCATGTCTGTCTCTTTTCGGGATGGTGAGGAGTCAACAGGATCACGACTCGTCGCGCAGCCAGGTGACCGCGCCCGAGTGGGTCACGGCGCCCTGGTGGGCAGGGCGCACGGTGAGCGCGTATTTTTCCAACAAACCACCGTGCGCCACCCCCGCGTTTACCTCACGTCCGGCCAGCCGCGAGGCGATTTCTTCCGCTGTCAGCTCGACCGAAATGCTGCGCGCCGCGGCGCGTGCATCGATGGCCACCATGTCGCCGTCGCGCAGCACCGCGATCGGCCCGCCGTCGGCCGCCTCGGGCCCCGCGTAGCCGATGCACAGGCCGCGCGTGGCGCCCGAAAAACGCCCGTCGGTGAGCAGCGCCACCTTGTCGCCCATGCCCTGGCCGTACAGCAGCGCGGTGATGCCCAGCATCTCGCGCATGCCGGGGCTGCCCTTGGGGCCTTCGTTGCGGATGACGATCACGTCGCCCGCTTCGTAGCGGCGGTTCTGCACGGCGGCCTGCGCTTCCTCTTCCGAATTGAAGACGCGCGCCGGGCCGCGGTGCACCAGCGTCTTCAGGCCCGCCGTCTTGAGCAGCGCGCCGTCGGGGCAGAGGTTGCCCTTGAGCACCGCCAGCCCGCCGTCGCGCGTGATCGGGTTGCCCGCTGCGCGCACCACGCGGCCGTCGGGCGCGGCGGCGTCGGCCACTTCCTCGGCCAGCGTGCGGCCGGTGAAGGTGAGGGCGTCGCCGTGCAGGAAGCCTTGCTCCAGCAGCGTGCGCAGGATCACGCCCGCGCCACCGATGTAGTACACGTCGCGCGCCAGGTACTGGCCGCCGGGGCGCAGGTCGGCAATGAGCGGCGTGCGCGCGAAGATCTCGGCCACGTCGTCCAGGTGGAACTTGATGCCGGCCTCGTGCGCGATCGCCGGCAGGTGCAGCGCGGCGTTGGTCGATCCGCCCGTGGCCGAGACCACGGCGCAGGCGTTTTCGAGCGCCTTGCGCGTCACGACGTCGCGCGGCAGCGGGCCGTCGCCCATCACCGCCTTCATGAGCTGTTTCGCGGCGCGGCGCATCAGCGGCGCGCGTTCGCTGAACACCGCGGGCACCATGCTCGAGCCGATGGGCGCCAGGCCCAGCGCTTCCGACACCATGCCCATGGTGTTGGCCGTGAACTGCCCCGCACAGGCGCCGGCCGTGGGCAGGCAGGCGCGGCTCATGGCGTCGAGCTCGTCGTGCGTGGCGGTGCCGGCCAGCACCTTGCCGATGGTCTCGTAGGTGTCGACCACGTTCAGGTCGCGCCCGTCGGGCCCGGGCATCTGCCCCGGCAGGGCAGAGCCGCCATGCACGAACACGCTGGGCACGTTGCAGCGGACCATGCCCATCATCAGGCCCGGCAGGTTCTTGTCGCAGGCGCCGATGGCGAAGATGCCGTCCCACTGGTGGCCGCGCGTCGAGGCTTCCACGCTGTCGGCGATGAGCTCGCGCGAGATCAGCGAGAAGCGCATGCCCGAGTGCGCCATCGTCAGGCCGTCGCTCACCGACACCACCGGGCATTCGTGCGGCGTGCCGCCGCCGGCGTAGATGCCGGTCTTGGCGTGCTGCGCCTGCTCGCGCAGGTTGAGGTTGCACGGGCTCATCTCGCCGCCCGTGTGGAACACGCCGACGTGCGGGCGCGCGATGTCCTCGTCGTCCTGGCCCAGCGCGTGCAGGAAGCTGCGCGTGGTCGCGCGGATCGTGCCCTCGCGGATGGTCGCGGAGCGGAAGCGTTTCGTGGGGTCGGTGGGCGTGGTCATGCGGCTGGCGAAGGCTGGCTCGTGGAAGGGCGGGGCGTCAGAACATGCCGTTCTTGTTCGCGGCGGTTTCGGGCACGGGCTGCACCACGTCCCAGTGCTCGACGATCTTGCCGTTCTCGAGCTTGAAGATGTCGACGATGGCGCTGCCGCGCGTGCCGGGTTCGCGCACCGCGTTCACGTGCAGGATCACGTAGTCGCCGTCGACGAAGCTGCGCTTGATCTCGCTCTTCGAGTTCGGAAACTTCTCGCGCAGGAAGGCGATGAACTTGCGAAAGCCCTCGGGGCCGTCGGCCGCCGTCGGGTTGTGCTGCACGTAGCGGTTGCCCACGTACTGCAACGCTGCGTCGGCGTCCTTCTGGTTCAGGCCTTTTTCGTAGAAGGCGAGCACGGTCTGGCGGTTGGCTTCCTGCCGGGCCTGCGCGGTCGAGGCCGGGCCCGTCTGGGCGCAGGCGCCCAGAAGCAGGGCGGCGGCAGCGGCGAAAGCCGCGAGGGTGGTGCGTCGCATCGAAATTTCCTTGAAAGGGGATCAGTAGCCGTTGGGCGCGGTGGCGCCCGGCGCGGCCTTGTACTTCGCGAGCAGCTGCTTGGCGGCGGCCGCGAGCAGGATGGTGTCGACGCCCACCGCCACGAACAGCGCGCCGGCCGCGAGCCACTTGCGCGCCTGCTCCTCGGTGGTCGAGAGGATGCCGGCCGCCTTGCCGGCCTTGCGGATGCGCGCGATGGCGTCGGCGATCACGGCCTGCACTTCGGGGTGGTTGGGCTGGCCCACGAAGCCCATCGAGGCCGACAGGTCGGCCGGGCCGATGAACACGCCGTCCACGCCCGGCGTGGCCGCGATGGCGTCGAGGTTCTTCATCGCCTCGACCGTCTCGGCCTGCACCAGCAGGCAGGTCTGCGCGTTGGCCTCGTGCAGGTAGTTCGGGTAGGCCTGCCAGCGCGAGGCGCGCGCCAGCGCACTGCCCATGCCACGGATGCCTTCGGGCGGGTAGCGCATGCCCTGCACCAGTTGCGCTGCCTGCTCGGCGGTGTCGACCATCGGCACCAGCAGCGTCTGCGCGCCGATGTCCAGGTACTGCTTGATCAGCGTGGTGTCGCCGACCGGAATGCGCACGACGGGATGCGAGCGCTGCGCGTCGGGTTGCGCCGACCACGCGCTGGAAATGCCTTGGAGCTGCGCGAGCACCGAGCGCACGTCGTTGGGCGCGTGCTCGCCGTCGACCAGCAGCCAGTCGTAGCCGGTGCCGGCCAGCAGCTCGGCCACGTAGCCGTCGCCCAGGCCGACCCACAGGCCGATTTGCGCTTGGCCGGCTTGCAGGGCCTGCTTGAAGGTGTTGAGTGGGGTGTGCATGAAAAAAACTCGTCAGACGAAGCGAAAAGCGATGGAGCCCAGGGGGCCGTAGTCCGCGTGGAAGGTGTCGCCCGGCACCGCGTTGGTGGGCCGCGTGAAAGAGCCGCCCAGCACGATCTCGCCGGCTTCGAGGCATTCGTCCCACGGCGCGAGCTTGTTCGCGAGCCAGGCCACGCCGGTGGCCGGGTGGTTGAGCACGGCCGCGGCCACGCCCGATTCTTCGATCACGCCGTTCTTGTAGAGCAGCGCGCTCACCCAGCGCAGGTCGACCGCGTCGGGCTTCACCGGCCGGCCGCCGAGCACGATGCCCGCATTGGCCGCGTTGTCGGCGATGGTGTCGAACACCTTGCGCATGGCCTTGGTGTGGCGGTCGAACTGCTCGATGCGCGCGTCGATGATCTCGATGGCGGGCACCACGTAGTCGGTGGCGGCCAACACGTCGAAGATGGTCACGTTCGGCCCCTGCAGCTTCTTGCCGAGCACGAAGGCCAGCTCGACCTCGATGCGCGGCGCGATGAAGCGGGTGAACGGAATGTCGCCGCCCTGCTCGAAGAACATGTCGTCCAGCAGCGTGCCGTAGTCGGGCTCGGTGATCTGGCTGGCCTGCTGCATGGCGCGCGAGGTGAGGCCGATCTTGTGGCCCTTGACGATGCGGCCTTCGGCGATCTTGTGCTTCACCCATTCGCGCGAGATGGCGTAGCCGTCCTCGATGGTCATCTCGGGAAAGCGCTTGGAGAAGTGCTCGACCTGCACGCGCGACTTCTCGCTCTCGTGCAGTTCGGCGGCCAGTTGGGCGATGGTGGCGGTGGAGAGCATGGGGGCTCGCTTCTTCTTTATGACTTGTTGAACAGGGGATGCAGGTTGCTGTGCTTGCCGTCGTACACCTGCCCCGGCGCTTCGTCGATCTGCAGGGTGATGCCGATGTGGCGCTGCGTGAAGACGGGTTCGAAATGCGCGCGCACGGCGGCCAGCAGCTCGTCGCCGGCTTTCTTCTTCACCGCCTCGGAACGGCCCGAGGCCATGCGCAGGTTCAGGTACACGAAGGCGTAGTCGGCCTGGCCGTCGGCCACCGCGTAGTGCGCGGCGGGGTAGGCCAGCACGCGCGTGCCGCCGGTGGGGAACACCGGCTTGCCGGCCTCGTCGCGCTGCTCGAGCATGGTGTCGGCCAGCGTGCGGCACAGCGCCGACATGTCGGTCTCGGCCTCGATGTTGGGCGTGTACAGGATCACCAGGTGCGGCATGGTCGTGCTCCGTTCAAACCACCGACATCGTCGCGGCCGTGCAGGTCACCGCGAAGATCGGGATGGCCTTCATGTGGAAGATCTCGCCCTTGCCGCGCGCGGCCGCGGCCACGCTCAGGAAGGTGCGGATCTCGAAGCCGCCCTGGCCCGCTTCGCGGTAGGTGGCCTCGTCGCCGTAGTCGGCCTGCGACAGCAGTGCCTCGCGGTCGTTGGCGCACCAGCGGCGCATGAACTCGGCGTCCCACTCGGCATTCACCTTGCCAGAATCGGGCGTGGCCGGCCAGTGCGAGATGCCGCCCGTGCCCACCAGCGCGATGCGCTCGGGCACCTTGTCGCAGGCGCGGCGCAAGGCTTCGCCGAAGGCCCACGCGCGGTGCAGCGGCGTGAGCGGTGGGCCCTGGCAGTTGATGTTCACGGGAATGACCTTGGTGTCGAAGTTCGGCGTGAGGAAGTTCAGCGGCACCATGATGCCGTGGTCGAACTTCCATTCTTCCGCGTAGGCCACGTCCACCGTCTGCATCACCTCGCGGATCAGGCGCTGCGACAGCGCGGCGTCGCCGGGAATGGTGTGCTTCTCGATGCCCAGCCACTTCGGGTCTTCGATCGGGCCCTCGTAGCTGTCGGCCATGCCGATCGCATAGGCCGGCATGTTGTTCATGAAGAAGTTCGCGAAGTGCTCGGCCGCGATGACGATCACCGCGTCGGGCTTGGTCGCGCGCATCGCCTCGCCGAAGCGATGGAACTGCGCGTGGAACTCGTCCTTCACCGCCGGGTCGGCCAGGTGCGCGCGGCCGGTGATGCCGGGGGCGTGGCTGCACACGCCTGCGAATACGAGACTCATACGCCTGCCACCTTTTCGTCTGTGCCTGTTGTCATGGCGTAGATGCCGGCGCGCACGGGGCCGTACTTGCGCACGCCTTCGCGCATCGCTTCCAAGTAGTCCGCCCATGCCACGCCGAGCAGGGGTGCGAAGTGCATCAGCAGCTGGCCGTTGCACCCGAGCACGTAGAGCTTGCCGATGTCGCCGGTGCCGATGGCTTCGCGCTCTTCGTCGTTCAGGTCGTAGCCGGCCAGCAGCGTGGCGCGCGTGTCGCCGCCTTCACCGAAGCGGCGCTGCACCTCGGCGTCGCGGTTCAGCGCGAACAGGAATTTCTGCATCGCATAGAGGCTCATGGTCAGCCCTCGATCTGGATGTTGGCCTTGCGGATCACGTCGCCGTACTTCGCGATCTCGCTGCGGATGAACTCGGCAAAGCGCTCGGGCGTGCCCGACAGCGACGCGATGCCGCCCTTGTGGAACGCCTCGGTCACGGCCGGCGATGCCAGGGCGCGGTTCACTTCGGCGTTCACGCGTTGCACGATGGCGTCGGGCGTGCCGGCCGGGGCCAGCAGGCCGTTCCACGAATTGGACTCGATGGCCACGCCCTGTTCCGCCAGTGTGGGTATCGCGGGCGCGTACTGCGAGCGCTGCGCGGTCGCCATGCCCAGCGCCACCAGCTTGCCGGCCTGCACATGGCCGCGGAACTCGGGCCAGTTGCCGAACATCACGGTCACCTGGCCGCCGAGCAGGTCGGCCAGCGCGGGGCCCTGGCCCTTGTAGGGCACGTGCACGATGTCCAGGCCCATCTGCAGCTTGAGCATCTCGCCCGACAGATGCGCCGAGGTGCCGTTGCCGAAGGAGGCGAAGCTCAGCGTGCCGGGCTTGGCCTTGGCCTGGTTGCGCAGGTCGGCCAGCGTCTTCAGGCCGCTGCCCGGATGCGTGGCGAGCACGTGCTCCGACATGCCCATGAGCGCGACCGGGCGCAGGTCCTTGAGCGTGTCGTAGGGCAGCTTGCGCACCAGGGTGGGGTTGGCCGTGAAGCTGTTGGCCACGCACACGAAGCTGTGGCCGTCGGGCGCCGACTTGGCGACCGCATCGACGCCGATCACCGTGCCGGCACCGGGCTTGTTCTCGACGATCACCGGCTGGCCCAGCGCCTTACCGAGTTCGAGGCCGACGAGGCGCGCGACGAAGTCGGTGGTGCCGCCGGGCGTGAAGGGCACGACGATGCGCACGGGTTTGTTCGGCCATGCTGCTTGCGCGCGCGCCAGCGAGGGCAGGGCCGCGAATGCGGCGGCGCCCTGCAGCAGCGTGCGGCGTTGCGTGTTCACGCCACGCCCCAGTGCGGAATGTGGTGCGAGCCCATCGACACCGCGATGTTCTTCGGCTCGCAGAACACTTCGTAGCTCCAGGTGCCGCCTTCGCGGCCCGTGCCCGAGGCCTTGGTACCACCGAAGGGCTGGCGCAGGTCACGCACGTTCTGGCTGTTGACGAAGCACATGCCGGCTTCCACGGCGGCGGCCACGCGGTGCGCCTTGCCGATGTTCTCGGTCCACACGTAGCTGCTCAGGCCGTAGGCGATGTCGTTGGCCAGCTCGATGGCGTGCGCCTCGTCCTTGAACGGGATCAGGCAGGCGACCGGGCCGAAGATCTCGTCCTGCGCGATCTTCATGCGGTTGTCGACGTCGGCGAAGACGGTGGGCATCACGTAGTTGCCCTTCTTCACGCGCTCGGGCAGGTTCGACGGCACCTCGAGGCCGCCGCACAGCAGCGTCGCGCCTTCCTTCGGACCCAGCTCGATGTAGCTGCGCACCTTGGCCAGGTGGGCCTGAGAAATCATCGGGCCGACGATGGTCTTCTCGTCGAGCGGGTCGCCCACGACGATGCGCTTGGCGCGCTCGGCGAACTTCGCGGCGAAGTCGGCGTAGATCGACTGCTGCACCAGGATGCGCGAGCCGGCCGTGCAGCGCTCGCCGTTGTTGCTGAAGATCATGAACACGGCTGCGTCGAGCGCGCGGTCGAGGTCGGCGTCCTCGAAGATCACGAAGGGGCTCTTGCCGCCCAGTTCCATGCTGAACTTCTTCAGGCCCGCGCTCTTCACGATGCGGTTGCCGGTGGCGGTGGAGCCGGTGAACGAAATCGCGCGCACGTCGGGGTGCGCCACCAACGGCTCGCCGGCTTCCTTGCCGTAGCCATGCACGAGGTTCAGCACGCCGGCCGGAATGCCCGCTTCGAGCGCCAGCTCGCCCAGGCGCGCGGCCGTGAGCGGCGACAGCTCGCTCATCTTCAGCACGGCCGTGTTGCCGAAGGCCAGGCAGGGCGCGACCTTCCAGGTGGCGGTCATGAAGGGCACGTTCCACGGGCTGATGAGCGCGCACACGCCCACCGGATGGAACAGCGTGTAGTTCAGGTGCGTGGGCGTGGGGTAGGTGTGGCCGTCGACGCGCGTGCACATCTCGGCGAAGTAGTAGAAGTTGTCGGCCGCGCGCGGAATGAGCTGCTTGCCGGTCTGCGCGATCACCTGGCCGCAGTCGTTGGTTTCGGTCTGCGCGATCTCGGGCACGTGCTTGGCGATGAGGTCGCCGAGCTTGCGGATGAGCTTGGCGCGCTCCGGTGCGGGCAGGCCGGCCCACTTGGGGAACGCGGCCTTGGCGGCAGCCACGGCGGCGTTCACTTCGGCCTCGCCGCCCGAGGCGACTTCGGCCAGCACGTCCTGCGTGGCGGGGTTGACGGTTTCGAAGTAGTCGGCGCCTTGGACTGGCTTGCCGTCGATGAGGTGATGGATCTGTTGCATGGGCGTGAAGGTGTTGCGGCCTTGCGGCGGTGTGTCGTCAGTCGAGCTTGATGTCGCGCGCCTTGATCAGCGCGTGCCACTTCTTGCGTTCGGTGTCCACGAAGCGGGCCATCTCGGCGGCGTCCGTGGGGCGGGCTTCCCAGCCGGCGTCGTAGAGCTTCTGCTTCACGCCGGTGTCGTTCATGCTTTTCAGCAGGTCGGCGCCCAGGCGCGCCTGGATGTCCTTGGGCGTGGCGGCCGGTGCCACCAGCCCCTGCCAGGTGTAGGCCTCGACGGCGTAGCCGAGTTCCTTGGCCGTGGGCAGCTGGGGCAGCTGCGGCACGCGCTCGGTGGACATGGCCAGCAGCGGGATCACCTTGCCGGCCTTCACGGCACTGATGCCGCTGGGCAGGTCGAGCATCATCAGCGGCACCTGGTTGCCCATGAGGTCCTGCAGCGCGGGCGCGCCGCCCTTGTAGGGAATGTGCAGCAGCGACACGCCGGCCTCGCGCTGGAACAGCTCGTAGGCCAGGTGGTGCGGGCTGCCGGTGCCCGGCGTGGCGATGCTGTACTTGCCCGGCGAGGCCTTGAGCGCCGCGATGAGCGCCTTGGCGTCGCTGAAGCCCGCGCCCGGCGCGGCCGTGATGATCAGCGGCGAGCGGCCCATCATGCCGAGCAGCGCGAAGTCTTTCTCGGCGTCGTAGGGCAGCTTCTTGTAGAGCGCGGGGTTGTAGACCAGCACGCCGTTGTCGGCCGAGAACACGGTGTAGCCGTCGCCCGGCGAACGCGCCACGTTTTCCGACGCGATGATCGCGCCCGCGCCGGGGCGGTTGTCGACCGTGACGGGCTGTGCGAGCTGCTGCGAGAGCTGCGCGCCGGCCGTGCGCGCGAGGTAGTCGGTGCCGCCGCCGGCCGGGTAGCCCACGACCCAGCGCACGGGCTTGGTCGGGTAGGCCGAGGCGGTCTGTGCGGTGGCGGCCGGTGCGAGCAGCAGCGTGGCGGCGCTGGCCGCCACGAAGGCGGCAGCAAGGCGGAAGGTCCGGGTTCTGGCGGTCGTCATGGCGGTGTCTCCGTTTTTTTGAAAGGGGTGGCGCAGTTGGTTCGTCAGCGCGCGGCGATGGTGTTGACCAGCGCGCCGATGCCGTCGATCTCGGTCACGACCACGTCGCCCGGCTGGCAATCGACCACGCCGTCGGGCGTGCCGGTGAGGATCAGGTCGCCCGGCGACAGCGTCATGAAGCGGCTGAAGTACTCGATGAGGAAGGGCGCGTCGAAGATCATGTCGCGCGTGTTGCCCTGCTGCGTGACGGTGCCGTTCACCGTGGTGCGCAGCGCGAGCGCCATCGGGTCGGCCACGTCGGCCGCATCGACGAACCACGGCCCCAGCGGCGTGCAGGTGTCGCGGTTCTTCACGCGCAGGTTGGGGCGGTACCAGTTCTCGAGGTAGTCGCGGATCGCGTAGTCGTTGGCCACCGTGTAGCCGCCGATGAAGTCGTACGCGTCGTCGCGCTTCACGTGCTTCGCGGTCTTGCCGACCACGATGGCGAGTTCGCACTCGTAGTGCATGAACTTCACGTCGTCCGGGCGGTGCGTGAGCTGGCGGTGGCCGATGAGCGTGCTCTGGCCCTTGACGAACACCAGCGGTTCCTCGGGCGCCTTGAACTCCAGCTCTTTGGCGTGGTCGGCGTAGTTCAGTCCGAGCGCGAGGATGGTGCGCGGGCGCGCCGTGGGCGCGAGCGGCGGCAGCCACACGAGCTGTTCCTGCGGCACGACGCGGCCGTCGGCCAGCCGCACGGCGGCGTCGGCCTGGCCGTTGAATTCGTGCGCGGTGCCGGTGTGCTCGCGGCCTTCGAAGATGACGCGTGCGTGCTTCATGCTGCTTCCTTCGCCAGCGTGTTGCTCAGGGTCTCGAACCCCGGCGCGGAGATGTCGATGCGGTCGCCCGCGCGGGCCAGCGGACGGCCCAGGTCGCAGCCGAGCATCAGCACGTCGCCGTGCGCCAGCGTCATGAACTCGCCCACGTCGGCCAGCAGCTGCGGCGCGGGGCGCACGAGCTGCGAGAAGTCGATCGACTGCTTGAGTTCGCCGTTGATGCGCACCTCGACGCGGAACTGCGCCGGGTCGGCCACCTCCTGCGCGTCGCGCAGCGCCGGGCCGATGCCCAGGAAGCCGTCGACGCACTTGAACTTCACCGGCGGGCGGAAAAAGCTCGCATGCGGGATCGACAGGTCGTTCAGCAGCACGAAGCCTTCGATGTCGCCCTCGGCGCCGATCACCATGCCGATGCTGGCGCCGACTTCCACGTCGGACACCGCGGCGGGCACGGTGACGGTGCTGCCGTGCGGGCTCCAGGTGTTGGCCGTCTTCACGTAGAGCACGGGCGCCTTCGGCGGTGCCTTGTAGGGCGCCTCGGTCATCTGCGGCGCGAGCGCCGCGGCCTCGGCGCGGAAGTTCAGCAGCGTGCCGTACACGGTGCCGGTGGGGAGAAAGGAGGTGGTCATGGTTCGGGTTGCTCCAGCGCGATCAGTTCGTCCAGCAGGCCGTAGAGCTGCGTCAGCTTGGCCTTGCCCAGCGACTGCTCCATCCAGTCGTAGTGCGCCTCGATGCTGGTGCCCAGGCGCTTCACGAGCTTCATGCCGTGCGGCGTGGCCTCGACCACGGTGCGGCGCTGGTCGGCCGGATCGCGGGCGCGGGTGATGAGGTTGTCGCGCTCCATGCGCGCCAGCACGCCCGTGAGGCTGGGGCCGAGGATGAAGGCCTCGCGCGCGACGCGGCCGGTGTCGACCGCGCCGTGCTCGCCGAGCACGCGCAGCACGCGCCATTGCTGGTCGGACAGCGCGTGCTCGCGCAGGCTGGGCCGCGTGTGGGCCATCACGGCTTCGCGGGCCTGCAGCAGCAGGCGCGGCAAATTGCGGTGCGTGAAGGTGGTGCTCAAAAGCTGTGCCTCTCAGAATTATTTAACATGTTAAATGAATGCCGAGAAAACACGCCTGCGGGATAACCCTTGCGGGCTTGTTGGCGCTCAGTCGATCGTCGTGCCCGAGGCGCGGATCACCCGGCCCCAGCGTTCGGTTTCGCTGCGGATGTAGGCGGCCAATTGCTCCGGCGCGCCCGCGCCGTGCGCCCCGGGCGCGGCCGGCTCGAAGCCCTCGTTCTCGAGCTTCTGGCGCAGCGCGGGCTGCGCGACGAGGCGGGCGATCTCCTGGCTGCAGCGGTCGATGAAGGCCTTGGGCGTGCCCGCGGGCGCGACCACGCTCTGCCACGCCACCGCCTCGAAATCGGCGGTACCGGCCACGCCCGACTCGGCCACCGTCGGCACGGCGGGGAAGGTCGGCTGGCGCTTGCGCGAGGTCACGGCCAGCGCGCGCAGCTTGCCGCTGCGCACGTGCTGCAGGGCCGGCGCGATGTCGGTGAACATGAGCTGCAGCTGGCCGCCGAGCAGGTCGGTCAGCGCGAGCGCGCTGCCCTTGTAGGGCACGTGCACCATGTTCGCCGCGGTCGCGACCTTGAACATCTCCGCGCCCAGGTGCTGCGGGCTGCCGTTGCCGGCCGAGCCGTAGCTCAGTGCATCGGGGCGCGACTTGGCGAGCGCCACCAGTTCGGCCAGCGTGGTCGCCGGCACCGACGGATGCACCACCACCATCAGCGGCACCGCGCCGATGAGGCCGACGGGCGCGAAGTCTTTCGCGGGGTCGTACGAGAGCTTCTTGTAGAGCCAGGGGTTGATGGCGAGCGTGGTGCTGGTCGCGACCAGCAGCGTCGTGCCGTCGGGTGCTGCACGCGCCACCTGCGAGGCGCCGATGGCGGTGCCGGCGCCGGGCCGGTTGTCGACGATCACGGTGCGGCCCAGCGCGGAGCCCAGTTGCTGCGCGATGAGCCGCCCGAGCATGTCGGTCGTGCCGCCGGGCGCGTAGGGCACGACGATGGTGATGGGCTTCTCGCCTTGTGCCCGCACAAGGGCGGGACCTGCGGCGCAGGCGGCGGCGGACAGTGCGCCCAGATGGCGCAAGGCATGGCGACGGTTCATTGGCTTGTCTCTCTTTCTTTTTCGGGTGTCGGTGCGGCCACTGCAGCGGCGCCGCGCAGCAGGTCGACCAGCGCGAGCGCGTCGGCCGGCACGGCATGCCCGCGCCAGGCCACGTGCTGGTCGGGGCGCGAGAGGACGAGCGGCCGGTCGTACACGGCGGTGGCGTCCGAGGCACGGATGTCGAGCGTGCGCAGCGGCAGGCCGCGCGCCGCGGCGGCGGCTTCGAGCGGCGCGACATCGATCGCGGGGTCGAAGCGCAGCAGCGTGTAGCCCTCGCCGGGCATCGCCATCGCGTCGTACAGCGAGCACCCGTCGTCCAGCCACAGGTGCGGCGTGCGGCAGCCCGGCACGGTCGAGGGCGTGAACTCGTACATCGTGTAGGCGGGCGCGGCCTCGCCGTCGTAGGCGATGAGCGGCGAGCCGTCGTAGAAGTAGCCGAAGTTGAGGCCACCGCAGCAGTACTGCTGCACGTTCAGGTCGTACAGCGCCTGGCCGCGTGCGGCGCGCAGCGCGTCGCCCTCCGGCCCGGGCGCCTCGATGTCCTCGGGCACGCCTTCGCGCTGGCGCTGGAGCGCGAGCGCGTGGTTCATCGCGAACCGCGACACCTGCTCGGTGATCGGCTGGCGCTCGGCCTCGTGCGCCGCGAGCGCGCCCTCGGCCAGCCAGCCGTGCAGCCGGCCCGTGAGCAGCCACGAGAGGTTCATGGCGTCGGCGATGCCGGCGTTCATGCCATAGCCCGCCATCGGAATCCACAGGTGCGCCGCATCGCCGCAGATGAACACGCGGCGGTCGCGGAAGCGGTCGGCCACGAGCCGGCGGCCGACCCAGTCTTCGTTGGAGATCACTTCGTACTCGAAGTCGTCGCCCACGCCCAGGATCTGGCGGATCGCCCAGTCGCGGTCGATCGAGTCGAAGTCGGTCTCCTCGGGCAGCAGGTAGTTGTGCAGCAGCCAGGTCTCGCGCCCGTCGATGGCGTACACGTTGCCGCAGCGGCGCGGGTTCAGCGCGAAGGTGGCCCAGGCCGGCGGGTGCTTCAGCAGGCCCAGCAGCGCGGGCGCGCGGAAGTACGTCGACTGCACGCGGCCCACCACGTCGGTGCCGTGCAGGCTGGCGCCGATCTTCTTGCGCACCGTCGAGCGGCTGCCGTCGCAACCGACGAGGTACTGGCAGCGGATGCGCACCGTGCGGCCGTCGTCCAGGTCCACGCCCGTGGCCCACACGCCCTCGTCGTCCTGCTCGAAGTCGTCGATGCGCGTGCGGTTGCGGATGCGCAGGCCGGGCGTGCCCTCGGCATGCGCGAACAGCACCGGCTCGAGAAAGATCTGGTTGATGCGGTGCGGCGGCTCCGCCGTGGGCCACCAGGTGTCGGGGCCGCCGGTGGCGGTGTAGCGGTCGCGGCGCGCGGGGATCGGAATGCGCGACAGCTCCATGCCCGTCACGGCCGTGCGGTAGGCCACGTCGTTCGGGTAGTCGGCCGGCAGGCCCGCATCGCGCAGCGCCTGCGCCACGCCCAGGCGGCGGAACACCTCCATCGAACGCGCCGCGACGTGGTTGCACTTCACGTTGGGTGGCTCGCCGCGATGGCGGATCTCGGTCATCAGCACGTCGATGCCGCGTTGCGCCAGGTCGATCGCCAGCGTCAGCCCCACGGGGCCGGCGCCGACGATCAGCACCTGGGCTTGCAGTTGCTCGGTCATGGCTCGCTTGTCTCCAGATTCTTGTGAGGCGCCATTACAGTGCCGAACCGGCTCGCGGAAAAAGTGAAACTTTCATGGCCATTCATAAAAAACCACTATCAATGCGCGGCGTGCCCTCGGTGCGGCAGCTGCGCGCGTTCGCGGCCGTGTACCACAGCGGCCAGTTGTCGAGTGCGGCGGCTGCGCTGTCGCTGACCCAGCCGGCCGTCAGCGTGCTGCTGCGCGAGCTCGAAGCGCGGCTCGGCGTGCGCCTGTTCGACCGCACCACGCGTTCGCTGCAACGCACCGAGGCCGCGAACGAAGCCATCGTCTACGCCGAGCGCGTGCTGGCCGAACTCGATGCGCTGGGCACCGGCATGGCCGAGCTGGCGGCGGGCCGGCGCGGGCGCGTGCGCATCGCGGCCACGTCCACCATCGCGCAGACGCTGATGCCCAAGGCCCTGCGCCGCTACCTCGACCTGCATCCCGACGTGAAGGTGGCCATCGAAGACTGCGCGCCCGGGCAGTTCGTGGAGAAGGTCCTCGGCGAGCAGGTCGACTTCGGCGTGGGCACGCTGCAGGCGCGCACGCCGGGGCTGGACCAGCGCGTGTTCGTGCACGACCACCTGGCGGTGATTGCCGACCGCGACCTGCGCCTGCCCGGCACCGACCGCATCACGTGGCGGCAGCTCGCGGGCCATCCGCTGATCACGGTCAAGCCGGGGTACGGCGTGCGCAGCAGCATCGACATCGCCGCCGCAACCGCCGGTGTGCGGCTGGACATCGCCTACGAGGTGACGCTGCTGACCACGGCGCTCGCGATGGCGGCCAGCGGGCTCGGCCCGGCGCTGCTGCCGGCGTCGATCCTCGCGCATGCCGACCACACGCGGCTGGTGGCGCGGCGGCTCATGCGCCCGACGGTGGCGCGCAACATCGCGGTCGTGACGCGGCAGGGCCGATCGCTGTCGCCGGCCGCGGCGGCGTTCGCGGACCTGCTGGTGCGCGAATTCGCCATCGCCTGAACTGCGCCCCCTAAACTCGCTGCATGGCCAAGGACAAAACAACTTTCGTCTGCAGCGAATGCGGCGGCACCAGCCCCAAGTGGCTCGGCAAATGCCCCAGCTGCGGTGCATGGAACACACTCATCGAACAGGTCGCCGGCGCGGCCAACGGACCGGCCAACAACCGCTTCGGCACGCAGTTCGCGTCGCTCGCGGGCGCATCCGAACTCGCCACGCTCTCGGAAATCGAAGCCACCGATGTCGCGCGCACGCCCACCGGGCTCGACGAGCTCGACCGCGTGCTCGGCGGCGGCATCGTGTCGGGCGGCGTCACGCTGATCGGCGGTGACCCGGGCATCGGCAAGTCGACGCTGCTGCTGCAGGCGGTCGACGCGCTGCAGCGTGCGGGGCAGAACGCGCTGTACGTCACGGGCGAGGAAAGCGGCTCGCAGGTGGCGCTGCGCTCCAAGCGGCTCGGGCTCGACCACTCGCAGGTGCAGGTGCTGGCCGAGATCCAGCTCGAAAAGATCATCGCCACGCTCGACGCCACGCGCCCGGCCATCGCGGTGATCGACTCGATCCAGACCGTGTACTCCGACCAGCTCACCTCCGCGCCCGGCTCGGTGGCGCAGGTGCGCGAATGCGCGGCGCACCTCACGCGCTTTGCCAAGACCAGCGGCACGGCCGTGGTGCTGGTGGGGCACGTCACGAAAGAGGGCGCGCTGGCCGGCCCGCGCGTGCTCGAGCACATGGTCGACACGGTGCTGTACTTCGAAGGCGACACGCACTCGAGCTTTCGCCTCGTGCGCGCCATCAAGAACCGCTTCGGCGCGGTGAACGAGATCGGCGTGTTCGCCATGACCGAGCGCGGCCTGAAGGGCGTGACCAACCCGAGCGCGATCTTCCTGAGCCAGCATGCCGAGCCGGTGCCCGGCAGCGTGGTGCTGGTCACGCTCGAAGGCACGCGGCCGATGCTGGTGGAAATCCAGGCGCTGGTCGACAACGGCGGGCCGAGCCCGCGCCGGTTGTCGGTGGGCCTGGACCGCGACCGCCTCGCGATGCTGCTGGCCGTGCTGCACCGCCACGCGGGCGTGGCCTGCATGGACCAGGACGTGTTCGTCAACGCGGTGGGCGGCGTGCGCATCAGCGAGCCCGCGGCCGACCTGGCCGTGATGCTGGCCATCACCTCCAGCCTGCGCGGCAAGCCGCTGCCCAAGGGCTTCATCGCCTTCGGCGAAGTCGGCCTGGCCGGCGAGGTGCGGCCCGCGCCGCGCGGCCAGGAGCGCCTGCGCGAAGCGGCCAAGCTGGGCTTCAGCGTGGCCGTGGTGCCGAAGGCCAACGCGCCGCGCAAGGGCACGAAGGAGATCGAGGGCCTGACCATCCACCCGGTCGACCGCATCGAGGAAGCGATGGACGTGGTGCGACGGCTCGACTGACGCGCACCCGCACGACAACACCCCCACCAGGAGACCCCCCATGCAACTCATCGTCTCCGCCGGGCTGATCGCCGTGGTCGTGCTGTGGGGGCTGGTGTCTCCCGCGTCGCTCGACCGCGTGTTCAGCACCGCGCTCGCCGACATCACGCGCAACTTCGGCTGGTTCTACCTGTGGGTGGTGCTCGGGCTGGTGGTGCTGGCCTTCTTCCTGGCGTTCAGCCGCTTCGGCGACCTGAAGCTGGGCGACGAGGACGACGAGCCCGAGTTCTCCATCGGCGCCTGGTTCGCGATGCTGTTCGCGGCCGGCATGGGCATCGGCCTGGTGTTCTGGGGCGTGGCCGAGCCGATCTCGCACTACGCGAACCCGCCGCCCGGTGTGATCCCCGGCACGCCCGATGCAGCCGGCGTGGCCATGCGCTACGCCTTCTTCCACTGGGGGCTGCACCCCTGGGCGATCTACGGCATCGTCGGCCTGTCGATCGCCTTCTTCAGCTTCCGCCGCAAGGCGCTGCCGCTGGTCAGCTCGGCCACCGAGGCGCTGCCGTGGCGCTTCGTGCAGCGGCTGTCGCCGGCCTTCAACGTGCTGGCCGTGGTGGCCACGGCCTTCGGCGTCGCGGCCTCGCTGGGCATGGGCGCCACGCAGATCAACAGCGGGTTGCACGCGGCCTTCGGCACCGAGATTGGCCGCTGGACGCAGGCGGTGATCATCGTGGTGACGACGGTGCTGTTCATCACCTCGGCGGTCACCGGCGTCGAGCGCGGCGTGAAGTGGCTGTCGATGGGCAACCTGGTGCTGGCAGCGCTGCTGGCGCTCACGGTGCTGGTGGTGGGGCCGACCATCGCCATCGTCGAGACCTTCACCAACACGCTGGGTTCGTACCTTGCCGAGTTCGTGCGCATGAGCCTGCGCATGAACCCGTTCCGCAACAGCTCGTGGGTGGCCGATTGGACGCTCTTCTACTGGGCCTGGTGGCTGGCGTGGTCGCCGTTCGTGGGCCTGTTCATTGCGCGCGTGTCGCGCGGTCGCACGATCCGTCAGTTCATCCTGGGCACGGTGATCGCGCCCACGCTGGTGGGCTTCGCGTGGTTCTCGGTGTTCGGCGGCGCCGCGCTCAACTTCGAGATCTTCCAGGGCGTGCCGCTGGTCGAGTCGGTGAAGGCCGACGTGTCGACCACCATGTTCGTGATGTTCCAGGCCATGCCGATGGGCGGGCTGCTGTCGATCGTGGCGACGCTGCTGGTGTTCGTGTTCTTCGTGACCTCGGGCGATTCCGCGACGCTGGTGCTGGGCATCATGAGCACCCAGGGCAACCCGAACCCGCCGGCCCGCGTGAAGATCACCTGGGGCGTGCTGGTGGCGGCGATTGCGCTGAGCTTGCTGTTCGCGGGCGGCATCAAGGCGATCCAGACGGCGACCATCGTGTTCGCGCTGCCCTTTGCGTTCGTGATCCTGCTGATGGCGCTGTCGGTCACGCTGGCCATCCGCGACGACTGGAACGCCGAGCAGAAACGCGAACGCGAGCTGCGACGCAAGATGCGGCAGCTCGTGAACTGGTAACTGGCAAACCGAAGAAAAAAATGCCCGGCGCGTGGTGGACGCGCCGGGCAGACCCTCCCTACCTTCCCTGGCCTCCCTGGCCTTCTCTGATTCGTTGCTTAGCTTCCGATGTGCATCGTGAACGCCGGCCCGTTGTTGAGCACGCACTGGCCGCTGCCCAAGGTGGCGGAGTTCATCGTGTACTGGCAACTCAGGTTGCCGCCGCGACTGCCGGTGGCGTTTGCCACCCCGGCGGTGCGCGAGCCGGCCACGCGGGTCGCCTCTCCCTGAAACTGTTCGGCACCGATCTGTGCGCTGAAGTGGCCGCGGCCGTTCATGTCGTTGGTCACCGTGCCCCCGACGGCGCCGTAGCGCGCGGCTTCGGCGTTCGACGGATACAGCCGCGCGCTGAAGGTCTGTGACACCGGCCCAGGTGCCACGGCGTAGCTTTGCTGCGACGGCGCGACGGGAGCGGGTTGTCCGAGCGGCACCACGTAGCAACCGCTGAGGACGGTGCCCGCGAGTGCGGCGGCAAGGGTGAGTCGAACGATGGTGACGGAACGCGGGATGTTCATGCGTTTCTCGGTGGCCCGGGCAGATGCCCGTGCGGCGAAATGTGCCCGCACCCGCCCCGGCACCGCGTGCCTTTCGCCGGGAGTACCGCTTTCTGCGCCCGGCGGTAGCCACGGCGGCTACTGCGACGGGGTCGGGGCCGCACAATCGCGGGCCGTTTCTCGCAGGCACCGAATGAAATCCACCGCACCGCCCATTGCCGCCGTCATGGTCCACGTCACCGATGTGAACGCGGCGCTGCGCTGGTACGCCGACGCCTTCCCCGATGCGGTGCCGATGTCGATCGGCTCGCCGGCCTTCGAGTGCCTGTCGGTCCACGGCGTGCTGCTGGAGCTCGTGCCGGCCGACGCGAAGGTCGGCGCCGGTGCCTCGGGCTCGGTCGTGTACTGGAACGTCGCCGACTTCGATGCGGCGCTGGCCCACCTCGAGGCCTGCGGCGCGCCGCTGTACCGCGGCCCGCTGCGGCTCGAGGGCGACGAGCACATGGCACAGGTGCGCGACCCCTGGGGCAACTGCATCGGCTTGCGGGGGCCTTCCACCGGGCGGCGACAATGCGCCCCATGAATTTCCAGAAATTGCTGGTGCCCGTGGGGGCCGTCGTTCTCCTCGGCCTGTCTTGGCACCAATACGGATGGGGCGGCGTGGCGTTCGCCGGCGGTGCGATCGTGATGTTCCTGCTGATGCACTTCAACCGCACGATGCAGGTGCTCAAGCGGGCCGCCGACCGGCCCATCGGCACGGTGGCGAGCTCGGTGATGCTGAATGCCAAGCTCAAGCCCGGCGTGACGCTGATGCACGTCATCGCGATGACGCGCGCGCTCGGCGAGCAGCGCTCGCCCGAGAACGAGCAGCCCGAGCTGTACCGCTGGACCGACGCCGGCGGTTCCTACGTCGATGCCGTGTTCAACGGCGGCAAGCTGCAGAGCTGGACGCTCACGCGGCCCGAGGCGTCGGCCGACGAAGAAACGCCCGCGGCCTGAAGGCGGCGCGGGCGCTTCGCCTGATTCAGAACCTCAGAACGGCGCGTCTTCTTCTTCGGGCGTGTCGGCCTGAGCCGCAGGTGCGGTGGCCGCAGCCTTCGGCGCTTCATCCGGCGGTGCCGCCGAGAACGCCGCCTCGCCGCCCAGCGCGTCGAGCAGCGCCGGCACCAGCTGGCCGAGTTCGCCGGTGGCAATGGCCACGTCGGCGTCGAAGTTGTCTTCCTTCTTGCCACCCGCCGCGCCGTCGCCCGTGCCTTCGAGGAAGGTGATCTTGCGGATCAGCAGGCCGTGCGTGAGCTCGAAGGACACGCGGTCGTCCCAGGTGAGCGCCAGGCGCGTCGGGCGCTTGCCGTCGGTGATGTGCTGCTTGACCTCGTCGATGTCCAGCGCGTGCTTGGCGTAGCGCACCACGGCCTTGGAGTCGTCCGAGGCCTTGAGCTCGCACTCGCGGTCGATGCTGAAGCCGGCCGGCGGCTCCTGCGTCAACAGCCAGTTGGCCATGGCGGCGGCCGGTTCGATCTGCGTGTTGATCAGCGCCACGGCAAAGCCGTCGAGCGACTTCACGAGGCTGGTGACCACTTCGTCGGCGCGCGCGGCATTGCCGCAGTTGATCACGAGGCGGTTCTCGGCCTTGTCGATCCACACCGTGACGCGCGCGCTGCGCGTGAAGGCCATGGGCAGCAGCTCCAGGGTGATGTCTTCCTTGAGCTCCTTCTTTTCCTTCTTGCCGGGCTTGCGGCCGGTGGTGGTCTCGATGTGAGCGCAGCGCTCGTCCAGCTTGCGGCGCACCACGGAGCCGGGGACCTGCTTGCTCTCGATCATGTACTCGACCAGCCACTGGCCGTCGATGGATTCGACCAACGGGCCGTTGGCTTCGCCGCGGGGCTCGACCCAGCCGGCGGACTTTTCCTGCGAGGGGCCGCAAGGCACGAAGCGTTGCTTGGCCAGCCCTTCTTCTGCCTCGGTCAGTGATTGGGACCAGGCAGGTTCGATGCGATAGACGATGACGTTCTTGAATACGGACACGGGAACCCTTTTTCCACTGGTTGGCACAACCGGCCATTGTCGGGCACCCGGTTCCGGGCTCGGCCGTAAAATCGAAAGCTTTTGCGACTTCCCAGTGGGTCGCACCCCCACACCGCTCCCAAAGGAATCAGGAAATGAGCTCGATCCCCCCCTCGCTGGACGACCGTGACGGCAAGATCTGGATGGACGGCGAACTCGTGGACTGGCGCGACGCCAAGATCCACGTGCTGAGCCACACGCTGCACTACGGGTGCGGCGCCTTCGAGGGCGTGCGCGCCTACAAGACGGCCGACGGCAGCACGGCGATCTTCCGCCTGGCCGAGCACACCGAGCGCCTGTTCAACAGCGCCAAGATCCTGCGCATGAAGATCCCGTTCTCGCAGGAACAGCTGAACGAAGCCCAGAAGCAGGTCGTGCGCGAGAACAAGCTCGAAAGCTGCTACCTGCGCCCCCTGATCTGGATCGGCTCCGAGAAGCTGGGCGTGAGCCCCAAGGGCAACAAGATCCACGCCATGGTCGCGGCCTGGTCGTGGGGCGCCTACCTCGGCGAAGAGGGCATGCGCCGCGGCATCCGCGTGAAGACCTCCAGCTACACCCGCCACCACGTCAACATCACGATGACGCAGGCCAAGACGGTGAGCAACTACACCAACTCGATCCTCGCCAACATGGAAGCGCTGGACGACGGCTACGACGAAGCACTGCTGCTCGACGCGAGCGGCTTCGTGTCCGAAGGCGCGGGCGAGAACGTGTTCGTGGTCAAGGGCGGCGTGGTCTACACGCCCGACCTGTCGGCCGGCGCCCTGAACGGCATCACGCGCAACACCATCCTGCACATCTGCAAGGACCTGGGGATCGAGCTCGTGCAAAAGCGCATCACGCGCGACGAGGTGTACGTGGCCGACGAGGCCTTCTTCACCGGCACCGCCGCTGAAGTCACGCCCATCCGCGAACTCGACCGCATCGAGATCGGCAACCGTGGCGACGGCGGCGCGCGCGGCCCGGTCACCGAGAAGATCCAGTCGGCCTTCTTCGACATCGTGAACGGCAAGAACCCCAAGTACGCCCACTGGCTCACGAAGGTCTGAGGAACAACATGTCCACCAATGCAGTCGTCGAACTCCTCGCGAAGGAGCTCAACCACCAGGGCGGCGTGTTCTGCCCCAGCCCCAAGGCCGACATGAAGCTCTGGAACAGCCACCCGAAGGTCTACCTCGATGTGGCGCGCACCGGCGAAGCCAAGTGCCCGTACTGCGGCACGGTGTACCGCCTGAAGGCGGGCGAGACCGTGTCCAGCCGCCACTGAGCGGCCAGGCGGAAAAAAGAAACCGGCCCTTGCGGCCGGTTTTTTCGTTTCAGCTTGGCTGGGCTCGGGGCCACAGGCCGCGCCACGGATCGGGGTCCTGCGATTCCTGCGCCAGCCGCAGGTAGACCATCGCGATCCACAGCACGGCCAGCCCGATCTGCGCATCGCGCATCGCCGAGTTCACGCTCGACGCGATGAGCGCGATGAGTGTCGCGGCCAGCGCGTAGCGGCCGGCGATGTCCGGCCGGCGCCAGGCCTGCCAGACGGCGACCAGCATGATCGCCAGCAGGCTCAGGATGCCCGGGATGCCGCTTTGCGCGCCGACCCAGAGGAAGTCGTTGTGCGGCATGTTGGAGTCGGCGAACAGCGCCGGGCCGCGCTTGTGCCACTGGTCGGTCCAGCCGCCGATGCCCCAGCCCGCGACGGGCTGGTCGGCAATCATGGCGCCGGTGTCGCGGTACATGTAGTAGCGGATGATCCAGCTGCCGTGGAACACGGCGCCGGTCTGCGCCTTCTCGAGCTCCTCGATGCCGGTCTCGACCTTCTGCTGCAGCTGCGGCAGCTGGTACAGGCTTGCGCCGATCACCACCGCGCCCAGGATCAGCGCCGCCGACAGCGCCTTCAGGTGGTTCTTCCACTGGTGCAGGCAGACCACCGGAATCACCAGCAGCAGCGCGAGCACCGAGGTGCGCGAGGTGAGCGGCAGCGCGACCACGGCGCCCAGCCCGAGCACGAGCGCGAAGGCCGCCAGTGCGCGCAGGGGCCGGTGCCCCGTGATCTGCGACAGCCCGTAGACCGCCGCGCTGGCCGCGACGATGCTGAACAGCAGCGCGTTGCTGATCGACTTGTTGCCCACTTCCATCACCACGCCGCGCAGCGCGCCCGGCACCGGAAGGCCCAGGCTGTAGTGCAGCACGATGAGCACGATGTTGAGCGCCGCGATCAAGAGGAAGCCGCGCAGCGCCCACAGTGCCTCCTCGCGCGTGAGCGCCATCGCCATCAGGAAGGTGAAGGCGATGCGCAGCCCGTGGAACAGGTTGGAGGGGGTCTCGGGGTAGTGCGGCCGCACGGCCAGCACGATGAAGGTCCACGCCACGTAGGCGACCACCGGCCACCACAGCGGGTTGGCGCGCAGCCGCGCATAGCGCTCGCGCAAGCCACCGCCCACCAGCAGGGCAAGCAGCAGCACGATGGCCGACAGGTAGGTGACGCCGACCGGCATGAACACCACCAGCCCCCAGAACATGGCCGCGGGCCGAACGATGTGCGATCTCTGCATAGGGCCGGGATTTTAGGTGCGGCCCCTCGGCCGAACCTGACTTGTCCCTGCGCACCCGAAGGCGCTCAGTGCGCTGCAGCGGCAGGGCCTTTGGCTGGCAGGCAGATCACGAAGCTCGCGCCGCCACCCGGCCGGTCTTCGCAGCGCACCGATCCGCCGTGGCGCTCGGCGATCGACTTCACCAGCGCCAGCCCCAGGCCGACGCCGCCGTTGCGCTCGCTGGCGCCGGGCAGGCGGTAGAAGGGCTCGAAGATGCGTTCGCGCAGCGTCGCCGGCACGCCCGGCCCGCGGTCGTTGACGCGCACCGTGGCGTAGCCGCCGGCGCTGCCGAGTTCGACGCTGATCTCGCCGGCGCCGTAGCGGCGGGCGTTCTCGAGCAGGTTGCGGATCGCGCGGCGCAGCAGGCGCGACACGCCCGGCACGGTGAGCGTGGCGTTGTCGGTGCCTTCGGCCAGGTCGAGTTCGGCGTTCACCTGCGCGCACTCTTCGGCCGCCAGGCCGGTCAGGTCGACGGCTTCGATGGTGCCCATGTCGGCCTCGCTGGCGTCGAGCCGGCTGGCCAGCAGGATCTCGTCGATCAGCTGGTCGAGCTCGCCGATGTTGCGCGAGATTTCCTCGCGCGCCGCCGGGCTGGGCTGGTCGCCCATGAGCTCCAGGCCCATGCGGATGCGGGTGAGCGGCGAGCGCAGCTCGTGCGAGGCGTTCGCCAGCAGCGACTTGTGGGAACGCACGAGCTGCTCGATGCGTTCGGCGGAGGCATTGAATCGCTTGGAGAGATCGGCCACTTCGTCTTGTCCTTCCTCGATCACGCGCGCCGAGAGGTCGCCCTCGCCCCAGCGCTGCACGCCGCGTTGCAGGGTCTCGAGCCGCTGGGTGATGCGCCGCACGATCGGATAGACGCCCAGCGCCACCGCCACGCCCACGAGCGCAATCATCCAGCCCAGCCCGAACGGGGTGCGCCAGGGCGCGAAGCCGCCGGTGCCGGTGGGGCGCTCGCGCGGCGCCACGCGCAGCGTCATGTCGCGGCCGTCGCTCAGCTGCACGTCGAACTCCAGGCCCTGGCCGGGCACGCGCATGGCCTTGCCGGTGCCGATGGTGCGGTCCTGGCTGTCGAGCACGACCACCTCGCGCGGCACCGGCGCCAGGCGTTCGCGCTCGGCCTCGGCGGCCACGCGCACGATCCAGTTGGCCATCAGCGTGAGGATGACCACGCCGCCGACCACCGCGAGCCAGATGCGGACGTAGAGGTGGCGGCGGTAGAGGCTGCGCAGCATCGCGGGGCGGTCCTGATCAGTCCTGTTGCTTGGCGAAGACGTAGCCCACGCCGCGCACCGTCAGGATGCGCTTCGGGTTCTTCGCGTCGACCTCGATGGCCGCGCGGATGCGGCCCATGTGCACGTCGATCGAGCGGTCGAAGGCTTCGAGCTCGCGGCCGCGCACGGCTTCCATGATCTGGTCGCGCGTGAGCACGCGGCCCGCGCGCTCGGCCATCGCCACCAGCAGGTCGAACTGGTAGGAGGTGAGGTCGGCCAGCGCGCCGGCCACCGACACGGTGCGCGCGTTGCGGTCGATCTCCAGCGTGCCGAAGCGCATCACCGTGGAGGCTTCGGCCTCGGTGGCGTTCTCGCTGCGACGGCGCAGCACGGCACGGATGCGCGCCAGCAGCTCGCGCGGCTCGAAGGGCTTGGGCAGGTAGTCGTCGGCGCCGATCTCCAGGCCGATGATGCGGTCCATGGGGTCGCCCTTGGCCGTGAGCATCAGCACCGACACCTTGGCCAGCGGGCCGGGCAGGGCGCGGATGCGGCGGCAGACCTCGAGGCCGTCGGTGTCGGGCAGCATCAGGTCGAGGATCACCAGGTCGGGCGCGTGCTGCTGCAGCTGCTCCAGGCCGGTGGCGCCGTCGCCGGCGTGGTTGAAGGCGAAACCCGACTGCGTCAGGTACTCGCCCACCATCTGCGCCAGGCGGGCGTCGTCTTCGATCATCAGGAGTTGGGGGGTGCTCATGCGCTTCATGGTCGTTCACCGGGAGCAAGCGGGCTTGAACGCTCCGTAAAGTTGGGTAAACGCAGCATCGCCCTGTCAACCTGGATCGCTGCGAAAAACATAGCGCCTCGCCCAGGTTGCGTGGGCGCCATGCGGCAATGATGACGTACCGGGGCGCGACTCGCGCGGTTCGTGTGTGTCAACACGCACCGCCGACCCCGGCGGGGGCCGGTCAGCCCGCGGCCTGCAGGCGCAGCCGCAGGGCCAGCGCGGCCGACAGCGGCAGGTCGATGGGCGCGTCGGCGCTGCCTGGGGCCTGGGCCAGCGCCTCGAACAGGGGCAGGGCGTCGGCCATCGGGTTGATGTCCTTCAGCGTGGCGGCGGCGGCCGAGCGCGGCGCGGTTGCCGCACCGTCGCCGACCAGCGACCAGTCGAGGCTGGCCACGGTGCGGGCCGTGCGTTCGGGTGCGATCACCAGCGCCACGGCCAGCAGGCCGCGGCTGTCGGTCACCGAGGCCAGCGCGCCGACCGTGGGGGCGTCGTAGCCCACCAGCAGCACCGGCGTCTGGTCGGCCGCGCACTGCACGGCCGCTTCGAGCAGGCCGGCGGCAAAGCTGTGGCCGTAGGCCGAGACGGCGTTGCTGGCCGCCATGCAGCCGGTGCCGATGGTCCAGTAGCCGACGGCCGCGTTGTGCACCGAGTTGTGGAACTTGGTGGGCGACAGCATCTTCGGGTCGCCCGCGAGCGTGCTGCACATGTAGTCGTTGATCGACAGGTCGCCGTGCGCCGACGTGAACACGCAGGGCACGTCGGCTGCGGGGCGGTCGGCGCCTGCGATGGCCGCGGCGGCCACTTCGAGCGCCAGCGCCACGGTGTCGGGCGCGCGGCGGCGCTCGGCCGGGGCCAGCACCTGCGGCGAGGGCCGCTTGGCGGGCGGATCGGCCAGCGCGCCTTCGCCGCGGAAGGCCGCGCGCGCGGCGTCCCAGCCGGGCAGCGTGGGGGTCCAGAAGGCGGGGCCTTCGATGTAGAGCGTCGGAGGCGTGTTCATGCGTTCACCGCCTTGCCGAAGACCAGCGCGCAGTTGTTGCCGCCGAAACCGAAGGAATTGGAGAGCGCGTAGCGCACCTCGCCCGTGGCGGGTTCGAGCTTGATCTGCGGGCCGAAGCCCTCGTCCAGCGTGCGCGTGTTGACCGTGCCCGGCATCAGGCCGCGCTCGATCGCCAGCAGGCAGACGACGGCCTCGACGATGCCCGCGGCGCCCAGCGTGTGGCCCATGAAGCCCTTGGTCGAACTGGCATGCGTGCGCGCCGGGAAGCGGCGCGCCCCCCCCGCCCCCACGCCCCGCCACCAGCGCGCCCTCGACCTCGTCGTTCTTCTGGCTCGCCGTGCCGTGCATGTTGATGTAGTCGATGGCGTCGGCGGCCAGGCCTGCGCGCGCCAGCGCGTCGTCGAGCGCGCGCTCGGCGCCCAGGCCCTCGGGGTGCGGCGTCGACATGTGGTGTGCGTCGCTGGCTTCGCCGTAGCCCAGCAGCTGCGTGGCGTTGTCACCCGTCTGCACGCGCTCGACCAGCGCGAAGCCCGCCGCTTCGCCGAGGCTGATGCCCTTGCGGTCGGCGTCGAAGGGGCGGCAGGGCTCGGTGGAGACCAGCTCCAGCGAGTTGAAACCGAACAGCACGCTACCGCACAGCGTGTCGGCGCCGCCGACCACGGCCGCGTCGGCCAGGCCCAGGCGGATCAGGCGCTCGGCCGAGGCGAACACCTTGGCGCTGGACGAGCAGGCGGTCGAAATCGTCTCGCTCGGGCCGTCGATGCCCAGCACCTGCTGCACGAACATGGCCAGCGAATGCGGGGTGTGGACGGCCGCGCGGCGCTGGTCCGGCGGAAAGTTGCCGTCGGTGTCGAGCTGCGTGTAGGCCAGCTCGGTCTCGCCGATGCTGGCCGTGGAGGTGCCGAGCACCAGCGCGATGCGCGTGGCACCGTACTTCTGGCGCGCGGCGGCTACGGCCTCGAGGAAGCCGTCGGCCTGCAGGCCCAGCCAGGCCAGCCGGTTGTTGCGGCAGTCCCAGAACGCGGCCGATTCGGGCAGGCGGACGTCTTCCAGGCCGTCGACGCGGCCGATCCAGGTCGGCAGCGGCGCCTCGCCGAAGTCGTTGGCGCGCAGGCCGCTGCGCGAGTGCGCGAGTGCGTCGGCGTGCGCTTCCTTGCCGACGCCGACGGCCGAGGTGGCCGTGTAGGCACTGATTTGAAGGGGAGAAATTCGGGACGGCACGATGGATGTGGGGGCAGGCGACAGGCGAAAGGGCGTCGGCGACAGAAGAAAAAGCGGGAAAGCGCAATTTTCACGCAATGAATGTCGCAGCCTACCAGCGTTGCGTATCAGGTTGCGTCGGCTGTTTCCTATAGATGACAGCTCCGGCGCAGGCCCTATTGACGCTCGCCGTCGCCTGTGCGGGCCGCCATGCGCGAGGCCAGCGCCACCAGCAGCAGCACCGGCACGCCCAGCAGCGCGGTGGCGGTGAAGAAGGTGCTGTAGCCGTAGGCGTCGACAAACGCGCCCGAATAACCGGCGATGAACTTCGGCAGCAGCAGCATCAGCGAGCTGAACAGCGCGTACTGCGTGGCCGAGTAGCTGATGTTGGTCAGGCTCGACAGGTAGGCGATGAAGGCTGCCGAGGCGATGCCGCCGGCCAGGTTGTCGGCCGAGACCACCGCGATCAGCGCCGTCAGGTCGTGCCCGCGCGTGGCCAGCCAGGCGAACAGCAGGTTGCTCGCGGCGCTCAGCACGGCGCCCAGCATCAGCACCCGCATCACGCCCAGGCGCATCGACAGCACGCCGCCCACGAAGGCGCCCACCAGCGTCATGATCACGCCGTAGATCTTGCTGACCGTGGCCACCTGGTCTTTCGTGAAGCCCATGTCCACATAGAAGGGGTTGGCCATGATGCCCATCACCACGTCGCTGATGCGGTAGATGGCGATCAGCGCCAGGATCAGCGCCGCCTGCCACTTGTAGCGGCGGATGAAGTCGGCAAAAGGCTCGATCAGCACGCTTCGCAGCCATTCGCCCGCGTTCTTCGCCTTCGGCAGCACGCGCCGCACCGGCTCGGGCGACAGCAGCACCGTGAGCACGCCGACCGCCATCGAGGCCGCCATGACGAGGTAGGCCGTCTTCCAGGCGCCGTTCTGGTACGCCGCCGCGCCGGTGACGGCCACGGCGGGCGCCACCTCGGCCCAGGCCGCGACCCACAGCACGCCGGCGCCGGCCCAGATCATCGCCAGCCGGTAGCCCGTTTGATAAGCGGCGGCCAGCGCGGCCTGCTTGCGCGTCTCGGCCGATTCGATGCGGAAGGCGTCCAGCGCGATGTCCTGCGTGGCCGAGCCGAAGGCCACCAGCAGCGCGCACCAGATCAGCGGCTGCAGCCCCAGGCGCGGGTCGTTCATCGCCATGCCGACGAGCCCGACGATCACCATGCCCTGCGCCAGCAGCAGCCAGCCGCGCCGGCGCCCGAGCAGTGTGGTCAAGGGCGGCAGCGGCAGCCGGTCGACCAGCGGCGCCCAGACCCACTTGAAGCCATAGGCCAGCCCGACCCAGCTCAGGTAGCCGATGGTGGTGCGGTCGATGCCCGCCTCGCGCAGCCGGAAACTCAGCGTGCCCAGCACCAGCAGCAGCGGCAGGCCGGCCGAGAAGCCCAGCGCGAGCATGCGCAGGGTGGCGGGTTCGAGGTAGACCTTGAGCGCGTCGCGCCAGGGCAGCGCGGCGCTCGCGGGGGCTTGGGTGGGTTCGGCGGGCGGTGCGGACATGAGTGGGGGATTGTCCATGAGCTATGGAGGACATCGGCGCGCCCGCTCGTCTCCATTTGTTCCTATCATCCGGGCACCTATGTGCACACGATGCGAACGCCCCCTTTCCGCCCTCTCCGAAGCCTCGGCATGGAACCCGCGCCGGGCCTTCCTGCTGGCCGCCGCCGGTGCGGCGCTGAGCGCGCCGGCGCTGGCGCAGGTCAACGTCGGCAATGCCTCGGTGGCGCGCAACCTCGTGCCCGCCGACCAGATCGAGGCGGCCGGCGTGCAGCAGTACGGCCAGCTGCTCGCACAGGCGCGCGCCAAGGGCGCGCTGGCCGGTGACGGCAACGCGCAACTGCAGCGCCTGCGCACCATCGCGCAGCGGCTCATTCCCTTCGCCCTGCCGTGGAACACCCGCGCGCGCGAGTGGAAGTGGGAGGTGAACCTGATCGGCAGCAAGCAGATCAACGCCTTCTGCATGCCCGGCGGCAAGATCGCCTTCTTCACCGGCATCCTCGAGCAGCTCAAGCTGAGCGACGACGAGGTCGCGATGGTCATGGGCCATGAAATGGCGCACGCGCTGCGCGAACACGCCCGCGCCCGCATGGCCAAGAGCGTCGGCACCGGCGCGGCGCTGTCCATCGGCGCGCAGCTGCTGGGGCTCGGCCAGGTCGGCGACCTCGCGGCGCGCGCCGGCACGCAGCTCATCACCCTGAAGTTCAGCCGCAGCGACGAAACCGACGCCGACCTCGTGGGCCTCGAACTCGCCGCGCGCGCGGGCTATGACCCGCAGGCCTCGGTGTCGCTGTGGAAGAAGATGGCCACCGCCTCCAAGAACCAGGGCGGCCTGAGCTTCTTGTCGACCCACCCGAGCGGGCCGGACCGCATCGCCAAGCTCGAGGCGAACGTGCCGAAGGTCGAGAACCTGTACCGGGCGGCTGCGCGCAAGTAGCTGCGCTTCCTGCCGCGCTCAGTCGGCGGTGATGTTCCCCTTCTTCACCACCGTCGCCCAGCGCTGCGCGTCCTTCTGGATCAGCGCGCCGAACGCCGCCGGCGTCGAGCTGGCGGGCACCATGCCCTGCGACTCGAAGGACTTCGCCACCTCGGGCGACTTCAGCACCGCGGCGATCTCCGTGTTCAGCCGCGCCACCACGTGGGCCGGCGTGCCCTTGGGCGCGAGCACGCCGTACCACATGTCGACGTTGTCGGCGGTCACGCCGGCCTCGGCCAGGGTGGGCACGTCGGGCAACTGCGGCAGGCGGTGGCCGCTGCCGGTGGCGAGCGCCTTGAGCTTGCCGGCCTGGATGTGCTGCAGCGCCACGTGCACCGGCAGGAACATCGCGTCGATGCGCCCGCCGAGCAGGTCGGTGACGGCGCCGGCCGTGCCCTTGTAGGGCACGTGCAGCAGGTCGGTGCCGGTGCCCTGCATCAGGAGCGCCATCGACAGGTGGTGCGGCGTGCCGACACCGGGCGTGGCGTAGGTCAGCTTGCCGGGGTTGGCCTTGGCGGTCGCCACCAGCTGCGCGAGCGAGCCGGCCTTCTGGGTGGCCGGGTTGGTCACCAGCAGCAGCGTGCCCCACGAGGTCTGCGACACCGGGGTGAAGTCGGCCACCGGGTCGTAGGCGAGCGACTTGTACAGGCCCTTGTTCATCACCAGCGTGTTGACCTGCACCAGCAGCGTGTAGCCGTCGGGCTTGGCGCGCGCCACCTTCTCGCTGCCGATGTTGCCGCTGGCACCGGCCAGGTTTTCCACGATCACCGGCTGGCCGAGCACGGCGGGCAGGCGGGCCGAGAGCTGGCGTGCGATCAGGTCGATGCCGGTGCCGGGCGTGTAGGGCACCACCAGCGTCACCGGCTGGTCGGGCCAGGCATGGGCCGCGGCGGCGCTGGCCGCAACCAGCAGGCCGGCGAAGGTCTTGCTCAGAAATTTCATCGTGTCTTGTCTCCGTCTTGTTCGGTGAATGTGCCGGCGCTCAGAGGTACGACGCGCGCGCCTTCAGCGCCGCCGGGTCGTAGCCGGCCACGCGCTTGTAGTGGTCCGAGATCGCCTGCAGTTCCTGCTGCGTGACGAGCTCGTCGAGGTTCTCGACGCGCCGGCCGCCCGAGCGCTCGAACACCTCGCGCAGGATGGTGTCGGGCGGGTTGCTGCGGTTGGTCAGCACCACGTCGGTGGTGGCCTTCACGCGCACGCGGTCGTAGGTCTCGAGCGCCGCGATGCCCACGCCTTCGCGCTTCATCGCGCCCGCCAGGAAGCGTGCGTCGATGATCGCCTGGCCCGCGCCGTTGGAGCCGCGCGGCACCATCGGGTGCGCGGCATCACCCAGCAGCGTGAGGCGTCCGTGGCTCCAGCGCGGCAGCGGGTCCTGGTCGACCATCGGGTACTCCAGGATGGTGTCGGAGGCCAGGATCAGCGCCGGCACGTCGAGCCAGTCGAAGTGCCAGTCGGCGAAGGCGGGCAGGAAGTCCTCGAGGCGGCCGGCGCGGCTCCAGTCGCGCATCGCGGGCTGGGGCGCGTGGATCTCGGCGACCCAGTTCACGAGCTGGCGGCCCTGGTCGTCGATGTCGTTGCGGATCGGGTAGATCACCATCTTGCCGACGGTGAGCCAGCCCGCGCGCACCATGCTGCCGCCCGAGAGAAAGGGCTTCCAGGCCGCGGTGCCTCGCCACATGTTGATGCCCGAATAGCGCGGCGCGCCCTCGTTCGGATACAGCTGCTTGCGCAGCGCCGAGTGGATGCCGTCGCAGCCCACCGCGACCGCGCCGTGCACCGGCGCGCGGCCATCGGCAAAGTGCACCGTCACGCCGTCGGCATCCTGTTCGACGCCGGTGCAGCGGTGGCCGCACTGCACGCTGTCGGGGCCCAGGCGCTTGCGCGTTTCGTTCAGCAGCACGGTCTGCAGGTCGCCGCGGTGGATCGAGTACTGCGGCCAGTCGTAGCCCGCATGCTGGCCGGCGGGCTCGCGAAACACGAGCTGGCCGTGCTCGGTGAAGAAGACCGCCTCCTGCGTGCGCACGCCCACGGCGTCGAGCGCGTCGAGCAGGCCCAGCTCGGACAGCTCGCGCACCGCATGCGGCAGCAGGTTGATGCCCACGCCGAGCGGGCGCAGCTCGGGCACGGCCTCGTACACGCGGCAAGCGATGCCGGCCTGGTGCAGGCTCAGGGCGAGGGTCAGGCCGCCGATGCCGGCGCCGAGGATGATGACTTCGTTAGGTGCGGTGCTCATGGGGTCCGTATTGGGACCGCAAACGAGGCATATGGGAAATTTAGATGTGATATGGATTTATCATGAATCCTTATGAACCTGACCACGCGCCAGATGCGCGCCTTCCTGCAGGTGGCGCGCATCGGCAACTTCACCCGCGCGGCGGAGCAGGCGCACATCACCCAGGCCGGCCTGAGCATCCTGATCCGCGAGATGGAGAAGCAGCTCGGTTGCCGCCTGTTCGACCGCACCACGCGCATGGTGAGCCTCACGCCGGCCGGCCGGCGGCTGTTGCCGGTGGTGGAGCGGCTCGTCACCGACCTCGATGACGTGGCCGCCGAGCTCGGCGCCGAGGGCGACGCGGCGCGCCAGACGCTGCGCATCGCGGCCACGCCGCTGGTGTCCTCGCACCTGCTGCCCTGGGTGTTCGCGAGCTTTCGCGCCGCGCATCCGCAGGTCGCGCTGCGCCTTTTCGACGCCGACCTGCGCGATGTGGAAGCGATGGTGGCCGCGGGCGAGGCCGACCTCGGCCTGGGCTTCTTTTTCAAGGCCGCGGCGGGGCTCGACCGCACGCCCGTGGGGCGCTTCGAGCTGATGCGCGTCACGCAGGCCGTGGCCGACGGCGAACCGGTCGGCACCGCGCCCTGGTCCGCGCTGCGCGGCGCCACGCTGATCGGCCTGCCGCCCGGCAACCCGATCCAGAAGGTGATCGAACGCCAGCTTGGCGAGATCGGGCTGGCCGATGCGCAGCGGCCCGCCTTCAACTTCTTCGGCACGCTGATCTCGATGGTCGAGGCCGGCTTCGGCACCGCCGTGATGCCCACCTTCGCGCTGGCGGCCTGCCGCCGTCACCGCGTGAAGACCGACGTGCTGCTGAAGCCGCGCGTGGGCATGGACTTCTTTCGCCTGACCAAGCGCGGCACGCAAGAGACCGAGGCGATGCGCGCCTTCAGCGAGACGCTGGCGAAGGCGCTGCCCGCGCTGTCTCGTTAGCCCTCAGACCATCGCGTTGTCGCCGCCGGGGATCTCGTGCGCCTTGATCTGCCGGCGCGTGAGCTTGTAGAGCGTGGACGACAGGAAGCCGTCCTGGTGGGTGTTCTTGGTCACGTTCATCACGAACTCGTCCTCGGGCGCCACGGCCTGCGCGCCCATGATCCAGCGCACGCTCTCGCGGTAGTTGTAGAGCACCTTGTCGTTGGCGTCGGCCAGCAGGGTCGACAGCGTGGCCATGGCGATGGCGTCGCCGTTGGTCGCGTGCTCGCGCACGAAGTCCAGGTGGCGGTGGCGCACGGGGATGTCGGACAGGTCGCTGATGAACATCAACGCGCCTTCGGTGGCGTCGTCGTGGCCCAGCTCGCGGGCCTTCAGCATGGCCTCGACCGCCTGCGCCTGCAGCGCGGGGCGCTGCGCCGCGGGCGTGGCGTCTTCCCAGGCCATGTCGTGGCAGAGGTAGCCCAGCTTGTAGGCCGCGACGCTGTTGCCGGCTTCGGCCGCCTGGCCGTAGCAGTGCATCGCCTGCTGCCGGTCCTTGGTGCCGTGCTCGCCGCCCGCGTGGAAGATGCCGAGCGTGAGCAGGCACGATTTGTCGCCGGCGGCCAGCCCCATCTCGAGGATCTCGAAGGCTTCCTGGTTGCGCGGCACGCGCCACAGCGCGCGCGCCAGGTCGTCCCAGTTCTCGGTGCCGGCGTTGCGTTCGCGCGCGGCCGCCAGCCAGGCGTTGCCGGTCGCCGCGTTGGGCACGAAGCCGAAGGCGCCCTTCAGGCTGCAGTAGCCGTGCAGGATCAGCGCGGTGTTGCATTCGTAGGCGTTGGCGCTGTTGCAGATGGCCTGGCCCAGCCAATGGCCGCCGGGGTCCTGCTCCAGGGCGACGTGCACCGCCATGTTCATCGCGTAGTCGTCGTCGATGGGGTGGTGGCTCTCGGCCTCGCGCAGGCAGGCCAGCGCTTCGGCGTGCTGGTCGAGCATGTAGTGGCTCACGGCCAGCCAGCGCAGGGTTTCCCAGCGGTGGTAGGGGTAGAGCGCCTCCTGGGCGCGCTGGCGCGTGGCGGCCATGCGTTGCTGGGCTTCGGCCGGGTCTTCGTCCTTGTCGACGCTGTTGCCCTGGTATTCGTCGCGCCAGATCTCGTGGCGCAGCCGGTCTTTCTCGACCTCGCTCAGGTGGGCGCAGGCGGGCGAGGCGATGAAGGCGCGCACGCGCTCGTGGCTGCCGCCCCAGCGCGGCTGCTGGAACCAGACGCACTGGCGCATGAAGAAGAACAGCCGCGGGTGCACGTGCAGCGTGGCGTGGATCCAGTAGGACGTGCCGCTGATCACCTTGCGGCCCTGCACGGGCGAGGGCAGGGCGGTGGGCGCGGCCTCGGGGCAGGCGACGCGCTCGTCGTGCGCCAGGCCGGAGCGCGCGAGCTGCGCCAGCAACTCGTCGCGGGTGGCCTCGTCGTCGTCCAGCGAAAAGTCGTGCTGCAACGGCTTGTCGGGCCAGCGGCCGCTGCGCACCAGCTCGGTCAGCCAGTCGGGCTCGTTGAAGGCCGAGGTGCTCTGCAGCAGCAGGGCGCAGGCGGTCCACATCGTGGGCGCGAGCGTGAGTGCGCGCAGCGCGGCCACGGCGCAGCGCGTGGCGCAGGCATGGGCGCATTCCCAGCCGAGCGCGGTGACCGTGCTGGCCCAGCCCGAACCGCGGTACTCGTAGGCCCAGTGGTACCAGTAGTGCGCTTCGCAGAGCCAGGCGTGGGCCGACTGCGGGCGGGCTGCCTGCCATGCCGCCAGGCGGGCCAGCCCTTCGGCGCCGTCGGCGGTGCAGCCGGCCAGGTCGTCGGGCAAGGCGCCGTAGTAGCGCTCTTCCTCGTCGCGATCTTGAAAGCTGGCGGCCAGCGCGTCGTCGAGCCGCTGGTCGAGCGCGGCGTAGTCGCCGGCGCGCAGCAGCGTGTCGATGTCGCAGAGCTTCCAGCGCGCGGGCGCGGGGGGAATCACGGTCGCTGCGGCGGGGGGCGTGTGGGTGGTCATGGGC
>NZ_JBWKYW010000063.1:0-39576 GCF_059423965.1 Variovorax sp. GW458-11-26-14-LB1 | reverse complement strand
CGCGAGCTGGCCGAGTGGGTCGACAGCATGCATCTGTCGCCCTATGCATTGATCGGTGCGCTGGTGGTGGTGTACCTGGTGCTGGGCACGGCGCTGGACGGCATCTCGATGATCGTGCTGACCAGCGCGGTGGTGCTGCCGATGATCCAGAAGGCGGGCTTCGACCTGGTCTGGTTCGGCATCTTCGTGGTGCTGCTGGTCGAGATCGCCGAGGTCACGCCGCCGGTGGGCTTCAACCTGTTCGTGCTGCAGAACATGACCGGAAAAGACAGCAACGTGATCGCCCGGGCGGCCATTCCGTTCTTCTTCTGCCTCGTGCTGTGCATCGCGCTGATCACGCTGTTCCCGGGTATCGTCACGATCCTGCCCGACCTGGTGATGGGCAAGGAGAAATGACAGTGCGACGACGACAAGGGAACGGATGCCTCCTCTATTGCCGGTTCTAGCGATCTGCGTGGGCGCCTCGTGCGGCGCCCTCGCCCGCTGGGGCCTGGGCCTGTGGCTCAACACCGGCGGCCCCGTGCCCTACGGCACGCTGGCCGCCAACCTCGTCGGCGGCTACCTCGTCGGCGTGGCCGTGGCCGTGTTCCAGGCGCTGCCGCAGCTCGACCCGGTGTGGCGGCTGCTGCTCATCACCGGTTTCCTCGGCGGGCTCACGACCTTCTCGAGCTTCTCGGCCGAAGTGGTCGCGCTGCTGCTCGGCGGACGCCCCTTGCTGGCGCTGGGCACCGGCCTGCTGCACCTGTGCGGCTCGCTGGTGCTGACCTGGCTGGGCATTCGCAGCGTGCAGCTCGTGCTGGCTTCGTGACAGCGAAAAAACTGCCCGTGCTCCTGCGGTTATAGACAGGGGCTCTCCAGAGGGTCGGTCGATAGAATCGACCCCCGATGCCCCTCGCCCTTCTCGTCGCACTCCCCTTTCTTGCCAGCGTGCTGGCCGCGTTGATGCCGTCCAACGCGCGCAACCGGGAGTCGACCCTTGCAGGGCTCGTCGCATTGGGCTGCGCGATCCAGGTCGCCTGGCTCTTTCCGCAGATCGCGCACGGCAACGTGCTGCGCCAGGAGATCGAGTGGCTGCCCGCCCTCGGCCTGAACCTCGTGTTCCGCCTCGACGGCTTCGCGTGGCTGTTCTGCATGCTGGTGCTGGGCATCGGCGCGCTGGTGGTGCTCTATGCGCGCTACTACATGTCGGCCTCCGACCCGGTGCCGCGCTTCTTCTCGTTCTTCCTCGCGTTCATGGGCGCGATGATGGGCGTGGTGCTCTCGGGCAACCTGATCCAGATGGTGCTGTTCTGGGAGCTCACCAGCCTGTTCTCCTTCCTGCTCATCGGCTACTGGCACCACCGGCGCGACGCGCGGCGCGGCGCGCGCATGGCGCTCACCGTCACCGGCGCGGGCGGGCTGTGCCTCTTGGCCGGCGTGCTCGTGCTGGGCCGCATCGTCGGCAGCTACGAGCTCGACATCGTGCTGGCCTCGGGCGACATCATCCGCGCGCATGCGCTGTACCCGGTGGCGCTGGTGCTGATCCTGCTCGGCGCGTTCACCAAGAGCGCGCAGTTCCCGTTCCACTTCTGGCTGCCGCGCGCCATGGCCGCGCCCACGCCGGTCTCGGCCTACCTGCACTCGGCCACCATGGTGAAGCTGGGCGTGTTCCTCATGGCGCGGCTGTGGCCCGTGCTCTCGGGCACCGAGCAGTGGTTCTGGATGGTCGGCGGCGCGGGTGCGATCACGCTGCTGCTGGGCGGCTTCGCGGCCATGTTCCAGCGCGACCTGAAGGCGCTGCTGGCCTACTCGACCATCTCGCACCTGGGCCTCATCACGCTGCTGCTGGGCCTGAACAGCCCGCTGGCGGCGGTGGCGGCCGTCTTCCACGTCATGAACCACGCGACCTTCAAGGCCTCGCTGTTCATGGCGGCCGGCATCATCGACCACGAGACCGGCACGCGCGACATCCGCAAGCTCAGCGGCCTGATGCGGCTGATGCCCATCACCGGCACGCTGGCCATCATCGCCAGCGCCTCGATGGCCGGCGTGCCGCTGCTCAACGGCTTTCTCTCGAAGGAAATGTTCTTCGCCGAGACGGTCTTCATCCAGGCCACGCCATGGATCGACCTCAGCCTGCCGGTCATCGCCACCCTCGCGGGCATCTTCAGCGTGGCGTACTCGGCGCGCTTCGTGTTCGACGTGTTCTTCGGCCCGCCCTGCGGCCCCGACGTGCCCAAGCCGCCGCACGAGCCGCCGCACTGGATGCGCGTGCCGGTCGAGCTGCTGGTGCTGGTGTGCCTGGTGGTGGGCGTGGCGCCGGCCTGGTCGGTCGGCCCGATGCTCGCGGCCGCGGCCACGCCGGTGGTCGGCGGCACGCTGCCCGTCTACAGCCTGGCCGTGTGGCACGGCTTCAACCTGCCGCTGATGATGAGCTTCGTCGCGCTGGCAGGCGGCGCCGTGCTCTACCTGCTGCTGCGCCGCCCGCTGGGCAGCGGGCGCCTGGAGCACACGCCGCTGCTGCACCGCTTCGACGGGCAGCTCATCTTCGAACACCTGATCGCGCTGCTGAGCGAAGCCGGCCGGCGCAGCCGCCGCCTCTTCGGCACGCGCCGCCTGCAATGGCAGCTGCTGTGGCTGGTGGTGGTGGCCGTGGCCGGCGCCGCGGCCTCGTTGTGGACCACGCCGGCCGATCGCGGCACGCGCGAGCTGCTGCCCTTCTCGCCGATGTTCGCGATGACCTGGCTCATCGGTTGCACCTGCGCCGTGGCCGCCGCGTGGCAGGCCAAGTTCCACCGGCTCGCGGCGCTGATGCTGGCCGCGGGCGCCGGGCTGGTCTCGTGCGTCACCTACATCTGGTTCTCGGCGCCCGACCTGGCGCTGACGCAGCTGGTGGTCGAGGCCGTGACCACGGTGCTCATCCTGCTGGGCCTGCGCTGGCTGCCGATGCGCAGCAAGGACGTGGTGCAGCCCGCGCGCATGCGGCTGCGCCCCTGGGGTCGACGCGGGCGCGACCTGCTGGTGGCCACCATCGCCGGCTGCGGCATGGCGGCACTGGCCTGGGCGATGATGACGCGCACCTTCCCGCAGAGCATCTCGCCGTTCTTCCTCGAACGCGCGCTCACCGAAGGCGGCGGCACCAACGTGGTCAACGTGATGCTGGTCGACTTCCGCGGCTTCGACACCTTCGGCGAGATCACGGTGCTGGGCATCGTGGCGCTCACCGTGTATGCGCTGCTGCGGCGCTTCCGCCCGGCCATCGAATCGATGGCGTTGCCGATCCAGCAGCGGCTGCAGGTCGACGACGGCAGCAGCGACCTGCTGAACCCGCGCCGCGCCACCGACTCCGCCATCGGCTACCTGATGGTGCCGGCCGTGCTGGTGCGCCTCGTGCTGCCCGTGGCCGTGCTGGTGTCGGTGTACTTCTTCATGCGCGGCCACAACGCGCCCGGCGGCGGCTTCGTCGCGGGGCTGGTGATGTCGGTGGCGCTGGTGCTGCAGTTCATCGTCTCGGGCACCGAGTGGGTGGAAGAGCACCTGCGCATCTACCCGCGCCGCTGGATCGCCATCGGCCTGCTGTTCGCGCTGGCCACCGGCGGCGGCGCGATCGTGTTCGGCTACCCCTTCCTCACCACGCACACCGCGCACGTGCACGTGCCGCTGCTGGGCGACATGCACGTGCCCAGTGCCCTCTTCTTCGACATCGGCGTGTTCGCGCTGGTGCTCGGCGCCACCATGCTGATCCTGACCGCGCTGGCCCACCAGTCCATCCGAAGCCACCGCTGGGCCGACGAGCAAGAAGAGAAAGAAGCGCAGGCCCGCGCGGCCGCCGAAGCCGAAGAAGCGGCCGCCGCCACCGGAGGGGCCCGCTGATGGAAATCGTGCTGGCCATCGCCATCGGCGTGCTCACGGGGTCGGGCGTGTACCTGCTGCTGCGCCCGCGCACCTTCCAGGTCATCATGGGCCTGACGCTCATCTCGTACGCGGTCAACCTGTTCATCTTCAGCATGGGTCGGCTCAAGGTCGACAGCGAGCCGGTGCTGGTCGAAGGCTTCAAGGCCACGCTGGCCAACACGGCCGACCCGATGCCGCAGGCGCTGGTGCTCACGGCGATCGTGATCGGCTTTGCGATGACCGCCCTGTTCCTCGTCGTGATGCTCGCCTCGCGCGGCCTGTCGGGCACCGACCACGTGGACGGTGAAGAGCGGGAGGCCGTGGAATGAACGACGTGCTTCACCTGCTCGACCGCTTCCTCGAGTTCAGCATGCCGCACCTGGTGGCGGTGCCCATCCTCGTGCCCATGCTCACGGCGGCGCTGATGCTGCTGATGAACGAGAACCACCGGCGCACCAAGTCGTTCCTCAGCGTGGTCTCGGGCCTGGTCGGCCTGCTGGCCGCGCTGGCGCTGCTGCGCTGGGTGAACGCGGCCGACACCGGCGGCGGCCCGGGCTCCATCGGCGTGTACCTGCCGGGCAACTGGCGCGCGCCCTTCGGCATCACGCTGGTGGCCGACCGGCTCTCGACCATGATGGTCGCGCTCACGGGCGTGGTGGCCTTCGCGGCCTCGATCTATTCCACCTCGCGCTGGGACCGCGCGGGCGTGCACTTTCATCCGCTGCTGCAGCTGCAGCTCATGGGCCTGAACGGCGCCTTCCTCACGGGCGACCTGTTCAACCTGTTCGTGTTCTTCGAGGTGATGCTCGCCGCCTCGTACGGCCTGCTGCTGCACGGCTCGGGCCGGCTGCGCGTGCGCGCCGGGCTGCACTACATCGCGATCAACCTCGCGGCCTCGTCGCTGTTCCTGATCGGCGCAGCCATCCTGTACGGCGTGACCGGCACGCTCAACATGGCCGACCTGGGCGCGCGCATCGCCGAGCTCGCGCCGGGCGACCGCGGCCTGGTGCACGCGGCCGCGGCCATCCTGGCCACCGCGTTCTTCGCCAAGGCGGGCGCGTGGCCGCTGAACTTCTGGCTGGTGCCGGCCTACAGCGCGGCCGTGTCGCCGGTGGGCGCGGTGTTTGCACTGCTCACCAAGCTCGGCGTGTACACCGTGCTGCGCCTGTGGACCGTGCTGTTCGCGCCCGACACCGGCGCCTCGGCCGCCTTCGGGCAGGCCGCGCTGGTGGGCGTGGGGCTGGCGACGCTGTTCGTGGGCGCCATCGGCATCGTCGGCACGCAGCGGCTGTCGAACCTCGCGGGCTTCAGCGTGCTGGTGTCGGCGGGCACGCTGCTGGCCGCCGTGGGGCTGGGCGACCCCGCCGTGTGGGCGGGCGCGCTGTACTACATGCTGAGCTCCACGCTCGCGGTGGCGGCCTTCTTCCTGCTGATCGACATGATCGAGCGCTGGCGCAACGCGGGCATGAGCGTCGCGCCGCACGAGGCGGCGGGCAACGCGCCCTTCCTGGCCGAAGACCTGCGCGCGCTCGACGACGTGAACCTCGACGACGATGCCCAGGCGCTCTACGGCCGCGCCATTCCGGCGGGCGTGGCCTTCCTGGGCCTGAGCTTCATGCTGTGCACGCTGCTGCTGGCGGGCCTGCCGCCGCTGTCGGGCTTTGTCGGCAAGTTCGCGATGCTCTCGGGCCTGCTCGACGCCAAGGTCGTCACCACGGCCGGCTGGACCTTCTTCGGGCTGCTGATCGTCGCGGGCTTTCTCTCGCTGATTGCGCTGAGCCGCACCGGCATCCGCCATTTCTGGACGCAGCCCCACGCCACCATGCCCTCGCTGCCCGCGCTCGAGGTGCTGCCGGTGGCCGCCCTGCTCGCGGCCTGCGTCGCGCTGACGGTCTGGGCCGAACCCGTGATGCAGCACGCGCAAGCCACCGCGGGCGGCCTGCGCACGCCCACCGCATACCGCGAAGCCGTGCTCGGCGCGAAGCAGAAGCCCAACCCGGTGCCCGCGAAGAAAGAGGAGGCCAAGCCATGAAGCGCTTGATGCCTTCCCCACCGCTGTCGTTCGCGCTGTTCGTCATCTGGCTGCTGCTCAACCAATCGCTCGAAGCGGCCACGCTGCTGTCGGCCGCGCTGCTGGCCATTGCCGTGCCGCTGATCACCAAGGGCCTGCGCCCCGCCACCGTGCGCATGCGCCGGCCCGGCGTGGCGCTGCGGCTGTCGTTTCTGGTCACCTTCGACATGCTGAAGTCGGCGTACGACGTGGCGCGGCTGCTGCTCACACGCCGCACCGCCGACATCTCGGCGCGCTTCGTGCAGATTCCGCTGGACATGCGCGACCCCAACGGCCTCGCCGTGCTCGCGATGATCATGTGCCTCACGCCCGGCACGGCCTGGGGCGAGGTGTCGTTCGACCGCACCACGCTGCTGATCCACGTGTTCGACCTCGAGGACGAGGCGGCCTTCATCGCCCTGATCAAGACCCGCTACGAACGTCCGCTGATGGAGATTTTCGAATCATGACGCCTGTTCTCTTCTGGGCCCTGAAGGCCGCGCTCTTCCTGCTGGCCGTGGCGATGCTGTGCGCGCTCTTTCGCCTGCTGGCCGGCCCGTCCGCGCAGGACCGCGTGATGGCGCTCGACTGCCTCTACATCAACGGCATGCTGATGATGCTGGTGCTCGGCATCAACTACGCGAGCAGCGTGTACTTCGAGGCGGCGATGCTGGTGGCGCTGTTCGGCTTCGTGGGGTCGACCTCGATCGCCAAATTTCTGCTGCGCGGGGAGGTCATCGAATGAGCGCCACCGCACTTCCTCTTTGGGCCGAGATCATCACCGCCGTGTTCGCGGTGCTCGGCGCGGCCTTCGCGGCCATCGGCTCCTTCGGCCTGGTGCGCATGCCCACCTTCTTCCGCCGCATCCATGCGCCCACGCTGGGCGCCACGGTGGGCGCCTGGTGCCTGACGGTGGCCACCATCGCCTACTTCTCGGTGCAAGGTTTCAGCCTGTTCCTGCACGCGGTGCTGATCGTGCTGTTCATCGTGCTGACGGCGCCGATCACCACCATCTTCCTGATGCGTGCTGCCCTCTTCCGCGAACGGCAGAAGGGCAACACGAAGGTGCCGCCTTCCTCCGAGTCGCGCTGAAGCGGCTTCTTCCCATCAGTTGGGCGCCATGCGCACGCCCTTGTCGAGGAACTCGTTGGTGAACAGCGTCGCCGGGTCGTAGGCCTTGTCGATGCCGATCAACGAAGACACGAGCTCGTAGTCGGCCTTCACGCGCGCACCGTCGAAGGCGCCGAGCGCCACCTTGGTGGTGGTGTCGTCGCGCATCAGCTGCTTGATGCGATTCCACTGGTCGCGCTGGTTGTCGGGCGTGAGGCCGCTCACGCTGGCCTGCAGCGCCTGCAGGCAGGGCTCGAAGCTCTTCACGCAGGCGTCGTAGGCGCGCTGCGTCACGGCCACGAACTTCTTCACCTGGCCGGGGTTCTTCGCGAGGTACGGGCCATTCACGATCAGCGAGTTGCCGTACACGTTCACGCCCGCGTCGCGCCACGGCTGGAAGCCCAGGTCGGCGCCGAACTCGCGCGCCTTCAGGTCGTGCTCGTTGTAGAAGTCGCTGATGATGTCGACCGACATGCTCTTCAGCGCCGCCACCTTGGCCTGCGGGCTCACGTTGACGAAGGTCACGCTGGCCGGGTCGAGCCCCACCTTCTTGGCGAAGGCCGGCCACATGAGGCGCGCGGCGTCGCCGGGCGGGTTGCCGATCTTGCGGCCCGCGAAGTCCTTGGGCCCGTTGATGCCCGACGACTTGAGCCAGTAGAAGCCCTGCGGGCTGTTGGCGTAGATGACCATCACGGCCTTCACGTCGGCGCCCTTGCCCTTGGCCTGGATCGTGGTGGGCAGGTCGGAAATGCCCAGGTCGCTGCCGCCGGTGCCCACGCGCTGCGCCGACACGGCCGAGCCCTTGCCGGCCTCGATGGTCAGGTCGATACCCGCTTCGGTGTACCAGCCCTTGGCCTTCGCGAAATAGATCGGCGCATGATCGGCCGTGGGTGTCCAGTTGAGCATCAGGCTCATGGCATCGGCCGCGAACGCGGCAGGGGCCGAGGCCATGAGCAAGGCGGTGGCGCCGGCGGCCGACAACAGCTTTTTCATGCGGAACACTCCAAAAGAAGGTAAAAACAAGTCCTGAAATTCATATTACCAACTGTTTGGTTGACAGGCAATCCAGATCATCCAGACTGCGTTGCCCCTGCCGGGAGAATCAAAAACACCATGACCGCCACCAAGCCCGCCCGCACCGCCGTCGCCACGAAACGCGAGCGCGACCCCGTCGCCGCCAAGCAGGCCCTCATCGCCGCCGCGGTGGCCGAGTTCGCCACCAAGGGCTTCGCAGGCGCGCGCGTCGACGAGATCGCCGCCAACGCCGGGGTCAACAAGCAGCTCGTGTACCACTACTTCGACAGCAAGCAGGGGCTGTACCTGGTCGCGCTCGAATCGGTCTATGCCGAGATCCGCGAGAAGGAACAGAAGCTCACGCTCGACGCGCTCGAGCCGCTCGAGGCCATGAAGCAGCTGGTGGCCTTCTCGTTCGACTACCTGGCCGAGCACCCCGAGTTCATCGCGCTGCTGGCCGACGAGAACCGCAACCACGGCGCGCACCTGCGCGAGTCGGAGCGGCTGCAGAAGATGCACTCGCCCTTCATCGAGATGCTCGAAGCCACGCTCGAGCGCGGCGTGGCGGCCGGTGTGTTCCGGCCCGACTTCGATGCGATCAACCTCTACATCTCGATCGCCGGCATCTCGTACTTCTTCTTCTCCAACAACCACACGCTGTCGGCCATCTTCGGCAAGCCGCTCGATGCACGCGGCGCGCTGCTGCAGCGGCGCCGGCACGTGATCGAGTTCGCGCTCAACGCCTTGCGCCCCGACAAGGCCGCCGCATGAAAATTATCAACTAGTTGGTTGACTCGAGTCATGGCGACTCCTATGATTCGCCGCATTGCTTCTTCCCTGACCCAGGAACAGACATGACGGCACCCGACGGCGCGCTGGCGCCCCTCGCTTCCACGCCCCTATCGGGCGAGCGCCCCGAATGGCAGCGCTGGTCCCTCGTGGTCGCGGTGCACCTGGCGGGCATCGTGCTGTGGGAGCTCGCGGTGCGGGTCTTCGCGATCCAGCCCTTCATCCTGCCGGCGCCCTCGAAGGTGCTGGCCACGCTGGCCAACCCGAACTACAGCTGGCTCAAGAACACCGGCGTCACCGCGCTCGAAGTGTTCGGCGGCTACGCGCTGGGGCTGGTGCTCGGCATTCTTTGCGCGCTGCTCTTCATCACCAGCAAGCGGCTGATGCTGCTGGTGTTCCCGCTGCTGGTCACGCTCAACATGATTCCGAAGGTGGCGATGGGGCCGCTGGTGATCGTGTGGTTCAGCTACGGCATCGGGCCGAACATCCTCATCACCTTCAGCCTGTGCTTCTTCCCCATCCTGCTGACCACCATCCGCGGCCTGAACGAGACCGAGCCCGAGCTGCTCGACCTCGTGCGCGCGCTCAAGGGCTCGCGCTGGCAGCTGTTTCGCTACATCCAGCTGCCGGGCTCGCTGCCGTACGTGTTCTCGGGCATGAAGGTCGCCACCATCCTCGCCGTGGCGGGCGCGGTGGTGGGCGAGTTCATCGCCTCGGAACGCGGCCTGGGCTATCTGATGATCCAGGTCCAGGCCTCGCTGGACACGCCCGCGGTCTTCATGGCCGTGCTGCTCATCACGGGCCTGGGCGTGCTGCTCTATCTGCTGGTGCTTCTGCTGGAGCGCCTCTTCATCACCCAGGACGCAAGAATCCAATGACCTCCACGCCTGTCCTCGACGACCTGCCCTTTCCCGAGCGCTTCGAGAGCGAAGCCGCGCTTGAAGACTACCTGGCCACGCCCTCGCGCGACCTCGTGCGCGACATGGCCCGCCTCGACGGCGACCTGATGATCCTCGGCGTGGGCGGCAAGATGGGCCCCACGCTGGCCCGCCTCGCGAAGAACGCCATGCCCGGGCGCCGCGTGATCGCCGTCGCCCGCTTCAGCGAAGCCGGCGTGCGCGAAGCGCTCGAAGCGCACGGCATCGAGACCATCGCCTGCGACCTGCTCGACCGCGCCGCCATCGCTGCGCTGCCGCCGTGCGCCAACGTGGTCTTCATGGCCGGGCGCAAGTTCGGCGCCGACGCCGACAACCCGCTGACCTGGGCCATGAACGCGCACGTGCCGGCGCTGGTGGCCGAGCACTTCCACGCCTCGCGCATCGTCGCCTTCTCGACCGCCTGCGTGTACCCCTTCGTGCCCGTGACCAGCCAGGGCGCGAGCGAGAGCGACGCGCCCAACCCGCCCGGCGAATACGCCAACTCGTGCGTGGGCCGCGAGCGCATGTTCGAGTACTTCTCGCAGCGCCACGGCACACCGGGCCGCCTGTTCCGCCTGAGCTACGCCATCGACCTGCGCTACGGCGTGCTGGCCGACGTGGCGCTCAAGGTGTGGCGCGGCGAGCCGGTCGACGTGACCATGGGCCACGTCAACGTGATCTGGCAGGGCGACGCGAACGCACAGGCGCTGCGCTGCCTCGTGGCGGCCACCGTGCCGACCTCGCCGCTCAACGTGAGCGGGCCGGAGACCACGTCGATCCGCTGGCTCGCGGAAGAATTCGCGCGCCAGTTCGACAAGCCCGTGACGATCAGCGGGCAAGAGGCCCCGACCGCGTGGCTGATGAACACCGGCGAAGCCGAGCGCCTGTTCGGCTACCCGCGCGTGCCGCTGGCGCAGCAGATCCGATGGGTGGCTGACTGGATCTCGCGCGAGCAGCGCCAGTACGGCAAGCCGACCAAATTCGAATCGCGCGACGGCAAGTACTGAGCCCATGACCATGCCCGCCGTCGAAGCCCTGTCGTCGATCACGCCCGGCATCGCCCCGATGCTCGACGCGCTGGTCGCGGCGAGCGGCTGGAACCAGACCGTTCACGACTGGCGGCTGTTCGAGCGGCTAGGCACGGTGCATGGCGTGCGTGACGGCGAAGGCCAGCTCATCGCCAGCGGCGCCGTGCTGCCGATGGAAGGCGTGGCGTGGATCAGCATGATCCTCGTGATGCCTGCCGCGCGCGGTCAAGGCCTGGGCCGCGCGGTGTTCGCGCGCTGCCTCGACCAGGTGAAGACCGCCGGCCTCGTCGCGATGCTCGACGCCACGCCGCAGGGCGAGCCGCTCTATGCGAGCTTCGGCTTCACGCCGCTGTGGCGCCTCACGCGCTGGCAGCGCGAGGCCGCGCCCGCCACCGCATCGCTCACCACAGACAAGCCAGCCCTCGACAACCTGGCGGCGCTCGACGCGCAGGCGCTGGGCTTCGCACGCCCCGCCGTGCTCGCCGACCTGCTCGGCCGCGAGGACAGTCGCTGCGTGCGCAACGGCCTGGGCTTCGGCCTCGTGCGCGCGGGCCGCACTGCGCACCACATCGGGCCGCTGCTGTCGTCTGACGAAGCCGTCGCCGCCGCGCTGCTGACGCAGGCCGCACGCGGCATCGACGGCCGCATCTACATCGACGTGCCCGACAACCGCAAGGCCATGACCGCCGCGCTGCACGCCGCCGGCTTCACGCCCCAACGCAGCTTCACGCGCATGGCGCTGGCCACGCGCGACGGCGCGCAGCCGCCCACCGGACACCCCGCCTTCATCCACGCCATCTCCGGCCCCGAGTTCGCCTGAGGACCTTCGCCCATGCCACTGAACCGCTCCGACCTTCCCGCCGACGTGCTTGCGCTGCTGTCGCAAGGCACCGTCATCCCGGCGCACCCGCTCGCGCTCGACGCCGACCGCCAGTTCGACCGCCAGCGCCAGCGCGCGCTCACGCGCTACTACGTCGATGCCGGCGTGGGCGGCCTCGCGGTGGGCGTGCACACCACGCAGTTCGCGATCCGTGAGCGCGGCCTGTACGCCACCGTGCTCGAGGCCGCGATGCAGGACCGCCTGGCCTGGAACGACCGTCCGATGGCGATGATCGCCGGGATGTGCGGCCCGACCGCGCAGGCGCAGGCCGAGGCGCGCACCGCCGTCTCGCTGGGCTATCACGCGGGGCTGCTGAGCCTCGCGGCGCTGGCCGGGTCGTCGGAAGACGCGCTCATCGCCCATTGCGAGGCGGTGGCGCAGGAGATTCCGCTGATCGGCTTCTACCTGCAGACCGTGGTCGGCGGCCCGATCCTGTCGAGCGACTTCTGGCGCCGCTTCGCGCTCATTCCCAACGCGCTGGCGATCAAGGTCGCGCCCTTCAACCGCTACCGCAGCATCGACGTGGTGCGCGGGCTGGTCGATGCGCGCGCCGAGGAGCGCGTGTTCCTCTACACCGGCAACGACGACCACATCGTGCTCGACCTCGCGCTGCCCTTTGCCGCGATGCGCGACGGCGCGCCCGTGCAGGTGCGCTTTCGCGGCGGCCTGCTGGGCCACTGGTCGGTGTGGACGTCGAGCGCGGTGCACCAGCTGCAGCAGATCAAGGCCGAGCTGGCCGCCAGCGGCGGCGCACTGAGCCCCGCCCTGCTCGCGCTCGATTCGCGCGTGACCGACTGCAACGCCGCCTTCTTCGACGTGGCGAACAACTTCCACGGCTGCATCGCGGGCTGCCACGAGGTGCTGCGGCGCCAGGGTTTGCTCGAAGGCATCTGGTGCCTCGACCCCGAAGAAGGCTTGGGCAAGGGCCAGTCGGCGGAAATCGACCGCGTCTACCGCCAGCACGGCGACCTGGCCGACGACGCCTTCGTGCGCGACAACCTGGCACGGTGGCTGGCATGAGTGCCGTGCTCGCATCGCAGCAGGAGGCGCCGCTGATCCGCATGCGGCAGCTGCGCAAGGTCTACCGCAAGCGCAACGAGGAGTTCCTCGCCGTCTCCGACGTCACGATGGACGTGCACGCGGGCGACATGATCTCGCTGGTCGGTCCCTCGGGCTGCGGCAAGTCGACGTTGCTGAAGATTCTCTCGGGCCTGCACGGCCACGACGGCGGCACGCTCGAGATCGGCGGCCCCGGCGGCACGGGCTTCAACCCGGGCCGCGACGTCGGCATGGTGTTCCAGCAGCCGCTGCTGCTGAAGTGGCGCACGATTCTCGAGAACGTGCTGCTGCCCGCCGACATCCTCGGGCTGGACCGCAAGGCCGCCAAGGCGCGCGCGCACGAACTGCTCGACATGGTCGGCCTCACGGGCTTCGCCGACAAGCTGCCTTACGAACTCTCGGGCGGGATGCAGCAGCGTGCGGCCATCGCGCGTGCGCTCATCCACGACCCGAAGCTGGTGCTGATGGACGAGCCCTTCGGCGCGCTCGATGCGCTCACGCGCGAGAAGATGAACCTGGAGATGCTGCGCATCTGGGAGCGCAGCCGCAAGACCTTCATCGTGGTCACGCACAGCATCCAGGAGGCGGTGTTCCTGGGCTCGCACTGCGCCGTGCTCACGGCCGGGCCGGCGCGCATGGCCGACTTCTTCCGCATCGACCTGCCCGAGCCGCGCAAGCTGCACGTGAAGACCAGCCCCGAGTTCGGCGAGTACGTGCGCCGCATCTACGACCTGCTGGGCGTGGACTGAGCCTCGCCCCGTCCTTCAGTTCAGCTGGGCTGCAGCTGCTGGATTTCCTTGGCGCGCGCCACTTCGACTTCGCGCGGCAAGGTCACCGCGTTCTTCACGGCCAAAATTTCCGCCATCACGCTCACCGCGATCTCGGGCGGCGTCTTGCTGCCGATGAAGATGCCGATGGGCCCGCGCAGGCGCGCGAGCGACTCGGCCGTCTGGTCGAAGTGCTCGATCATGCGGTCGCGCCGCGCGTCGGCGTTGCGACGCGAACCGATGGCGCCCACGTAGAAGGCCTCGCTCTGCAACGCTTCGAGCAGCGCGAGGTCGTCAAGCTTGGGGTCGTGCGTGAGCGCGACCACGCAGCTGCGACGGTCGGGCCGGAAGGCCAGCACGGCGTCGTCGGGCATCTCGGTGGTGATCGTCACGCCGGACAGCGTCCACGCGGTGCGGTACTCGGCGCGCGGGTCGCACAGCGTCACGGCGAAGCCGCTGAACTTGGCCATGGTCGCCAGGTACTCGGCAAGCTGGCCGGCACCGATCAGCAGCATGCGGTACTCGGGGCCGAAGGTGTTGGTGAGCTCGGTGTCGTTCACCGTGAGCTCGTCGGGCGCGGTCGCCTCGGCCAGCCGCACCGCGCCGGTGGCCAGCGTCACCGTGCGGCGCATGAGCTTGCCGCGTTCGAGTTCGGCGACCAGCGTGTCGAGCGCGTCGGCGTCGGGCGCGTATTCGAGCAGCAGCTCGAGCGTGCCGCCGCAGGGCAGCCCGAAGCGGTGCGCCTCGTCGGCCGTGATGCCGTACTTGACGAGCGCGGGCGGTGCGCCCAGCGGCACGTCTTCGCCCTTGCCGTGGGCGTGGCTGTAGCGGGCGATGAGGTCGTCCTCGATGCAGCCGCCCGAGACCGAGCCGACCACGGCGCCGTCCTCGGCCAGCGCCATGATCGAGCCCACGGGACGCGGCGACGAGCCCCAGGTGCGCACCACGGTGGTCAGCAGCGCGCGCTTGCCGGCACGCCGCCAGTCGCGCAGCGTGCGCAGCACCATGACGTCGAGGTTTTCCATGGCAGGACCTTGTGCGTCAGGCGGCGTCGCCCGGGGTGGCGGCGTCTTCGCCGTCCTTCTTGCCGAAGCCCATCTTCTTCATGAGGCCCGACATCACGCCGGCCTTCTCGGCGGGCGCCTCGGCCGCCGCTTCCGCGGGCGGTGCAGGCGGCGGGCCGTAGCGGCTTTGCATCTCGGCCTCGAAGCGCTTGAAGAAATCGTCGGCGGTGGACTTGGCCGCGCCGTCGATCAGGCGCTGGCCGAGCTGGGCGATCTTGCCGCCGACCTGGGCCTGCACGGTGTAGTCGAGTTCGCAGCCGGCAGGGGTCGGAGTCACCGGGGCGGCTTCGGCAGCAGGTGCGCCCTCTGCGATGGGTGCGCTGTCGGCCACGGCCACCGGCTTGAGCGACACGCTCGACGAGCCCTTGGCAAACCCCGCCACGCCGCCCTGCCCCTCGAAGGTGAGCTTGTAGCCGTCGGGCGCGACGATGTCCGACAGCATCACCTTGCCGCTGAACTTGGCCGACACCGGGCCGATCTTTACGGCCAGCGCCACGCTGTAGGTGTTGTCGCCCGTGAGCTCGAACTTGTCGCAGCCGGGGATGCACTTCTTGAGCGTCTCGGGATCGTTGAGCGCGTCCCAGGCCTGTTGTTGGGTGACGCCGAGGCGGCGGTTTCCGAGCATTTCCATGGTGGGTTTCCTTTGTTCCTTCCTGAGTCCGGTCCTAGCGACTGGCGCGCATCAGCGCGGCCAGGCTGGCGGCCAGCTGTTCGAGTGCATTCAGATTGTGGACCGCCAGCATCGCGTCCGCATGGCGGTGCAGCACGGCGGCCCCACGCGCCAGAGGGGCGTAGCCCTCGAAGCGCAGCAGCGGGTTGAGCCATAGCAGCCGGCGCGAATGGCGTTTGAGCCACTGCAGTTCGGTCTCGAGCTGCGCGGGCTCGCCCGTGTCGAGGCCGTCGCTGATCACCAGCACCAGCGTGCGGCGACCGATGAGCCGGCGCGCATGCGACTGGCGCAGCTCGGCCAGCGAGCCGCCCAGCCGCGTGCCGCCCGCGAAGTCGTCGATGGCCAGGCTCGCGGCCCCCAGCATGGCGTCGGTGTCGGCCAGCCGGAAAGCCGGCGTGAGGTCAGTCAGCCGCGTGCCGAAGGCGAACACGTCGCGCCGGCCGGCGCGCCGCGTGGCGGCATGCAGAAAGGCCAGCAGCAGGCGCGCGTAACGCTCCATCGAGCCCGACACGTCGACCAGCACCAGGAGCGGCAGAGGCTGCTCGCGCCGCGCCAGCCGGGGCAGGCGCAGGATCTCGCCGCCGGTGCGGGCCGCCTCGTGCAGCACGCCGGGCCAGTGCATGCGCGCGTGCGCGCGGCCGGCATCGCCCGCCGGGCGCAGTCGGCGCGCGGGCAGTTCGGGCACCGGCAAGCGGATGTCGCGCGCCAGCCGCTCGACCAGCCGGTACTCGGCCGCGCCCAGCGCGTTGAAGTCGGCATGCTGCAGCCGCTGGCGGTCGCTGGCCGTCATGGCGGCGTCGAACTTGATTTCCTCGTCGGGCTTCGTCGGCGCCGCGGGCTTCACGGTGTCGCGCGGCGGACTCAGCGCCTCGCGCACGCGCGGGCGGCGCTTGGAAGGTTCGGCCTTGCCTTCGGCGCTGGGCAGCATCTGGGCGAGCAGCTTGTTGGCCAGCTCGGGGTCGCGGAACCACGCATCGAAGAGTTCACGGAACACCAGCCGGTCCTGCTCGCGGCTGACCATCACGGCTTCCATCGCGGCGCCCAGGTCGAGCTTGTCTTCCACGCCGACCAGCGTGGCCGCCTCGGTGGCGAGCGCGATGCGCATGGCGTCGGTGCGCACCCCGGCGCGGCGCAGTGCGCGGCCGAAGGCGGCGATGTTGCCCGCCAGCTTGCCGCTGCGGACGTCGCCGAGTTGCTGGATGCCGGCCATGTAGGTGCCTCGGCCTCGCTTAGTTGGCGAGCGGTTCCTCGGGCCTCAGCAGGTCGGAGGCCAGCTCGTGCGTCAGCGCCGCCACGTCGTCGCGCTGCTTGAAGAGGATGCCGGCGGTGTCGACGACCACTTCGGGGTCGAGTTCGACGGTGTCGAGCGCGATGAGCGCCCGCGCCCACTCCACGCTTTCGGCGATGCCGGGCGCGCGCTGGAAGGCGTTGGCGAACGGCGCCGAGCGCAGCCGCGCGACAAAGGCCGCCACCTGCGCCGACAGCGCCTCGCCGGCCTGCGGCACCTGCGCGCGCACGATGGCCAGCTCGCGCTCGCGCTCGGGGTAGTCGAGCCAGTGGTAGAGGCAGCGCCGCTTCACGGCGTCGTTGAGTTCGCGCGTGCGGTTGCTGGTGAGCAAGGTCACGGGCGGCACCACGGCGCGCACGGTGCCCAGCTCGGGAATGCTGACCTGGTACTCGCCCAGGTACTCGAGCAGGAAGGCTTCGAAGGGCTCGTCGGCGCGGTCGACCTCGTCGATCAGCAGCACCGAACCGGGCGCCGGCGTCTGCAGGGCCTGCAGCAGCGGACGGCGGATCAGGTAGTGCGGCTGGTAGACCTCGGCCTCCACGTCGCGTGCCGCCCCGGTGGCTTCGGCCGCGCGCATGTGCAGCAGCTGCGCGGCGTAGTTCCATTCATAGAGCGCCTCGCGCTGCTCCATGCCGTCGTAGCACTGCAGGCGCAGCAGCTCGCGGTTGAGGGCGATCGACAGCGCCTTGGCCAGCTCGGTCTTGCCGACGCCGGGCTCGCCTTCGAGCAGCAGCGGGCGCTGCAACTTGAGCGCGAGGAACACCGCGGTGGCCAGGCGGCGGTCGGCAAAGTAGCCGGCCTGCCGCAAGCCGTCGGAAAGGGCGTCGATGGTCGGGAAGATCATGGGCAAGCGTAGCGGAAGACGCGAGGGTGTCGCGCCTTCCGGTGGGCGACGGCGCTGGGCTGCTTCAGCCGAGTGCTTTGGTCACGGCGCGCTGGGTCAGCACGCTGATCAGGTTCGCGCGATAGGCGGCCGAGGCATGCAGGTCGCTGTTCAGGTCGCTCGCGTCGATCTTCACGGCGGCAGCTGCCGCGGCGGTGAAGCTCTTGTTGAGCGCATCCTCGAGCCCGGCATGGCGGAACACGCCGTTGCCCGCGCCGGTGACGGCCACGCGCACGCCGCTGTCGTACTGCGCCAGGAAGATGCCGACCAGCGGGAAGTTCGAGGCCTTCTGGCGCAGCTTCTCGTACACCGCGCGCTTCGGAATCGGGAAGCGGATGGCGACGATCAGTTCGTCTTCTTCAAGTGCCGTGGTGAACAGGCCCTGGAAGAAGTCGTCGGCCGCAATCTCGCGCTTCGAGGTGACGATGGTCGCGCCCGAGGCCAGCACCGCGCTCGGGTAGCACGCCGCCGGGTCGTTGTTGGCCACCGAGCCGCCGACGGTGCCCATCGCGCGCACCTGCCGGTCGCCGATGCGCGACGCGAGATCGGCCAGCGCGGGGTACGCGGCCTTCACGTCGGCATTGTTCGCCACGTCGAGGTGGCGCGACATCGCGCCGAGGGTGATCGCGCCGCCGTCCTTCTTGATGCCGGTGAGTTCCTTGATGCCGCCGAGGTCGACGAGCTGCTCGGGCGCCGAGAGCCGCAGCTTCATCGAGGCCAGCAGGGTCTGTCCGCCGGCCAGTGGCTTGCCGCCCGCGGCGATGAGCCGGGCCGCGTCCGCCACGCTGGCGGGCCGTTCGAGTGTGAAGGCATACATGGGGTGATTCCTTCTCTGTTATTTCTTGTGTCGTTCAGGGCTTGGCGGCGGCCTGCATCGCTTCCCAGACGCGGCTGGACGAAGCGGGCATGTCGAAATCCTTGACGCCCAGCGGCGCCAGCGCGTCGAGCACGGCGTTGATGACGGCCGGCGGCGACCCGATGGCGCCCGCCTCGCCGCAGCCCTTGGTGCCCAGCGGATTGTGGGTGCAGGGGGTGCAGACGGTGTCGAGCTTGAACTGCGGGAAGTCGCCGGCGCGCGGCATGGCGTAGTCCATGAAGCTGCCGGTGAGCAGCTGGCCCGTTTCGTTGTCGTACACGCAGTTCTCGAGCAGCGCCTGGCCGATGCCCTGCACCAGCCCGCCGTGCACCTGGCCCTCGACGATCATCGGGTTGATGATGGTGCCGAAGTCGTCCACCGCGGTGAAGCGGTCGACCTTCACTTCGCCGGTCTCTTTGTCGATCTCGACCTCGCAGATGTAGGTGCCGCCCGGGAAGGTGAAGTTGGTCGGGTCGTAGAAGGCGGTTTCGTTCAGGCCCGGCTCGAGCTTGTCGAGCGGGTAGTTGTGCGGCACGTAGGCCGTGAGCGCCACCTGGCCGAACGGGATTTTCTTGTCGGTGCCCTTGACCGTGAACTCGCCGTTGGCGAACTCGATGTCGGCGTCGCTCGCCTCCATGAGGTGCGCGGCGATCTTCTTGGCCTTGGTCTCGATCTTGTCGAGCGCCTTCATGATGGCCGCGCCGCCCACCGAGATGGAGCGCGAGCCGTAGGTGCCCATGCCGAAGGGCACTCGGCCGGTGTCGCCGTGCACCACGTCGACGTTCTCGACCGGGATGCCCAGGCGTGCGGCCACGACCTGCGCGAAGGTGGTTTCATGGCCCTGGCCGTGGCTGTGCGAGCCGGTGAACACCGTCACGCTGCCGGTCGGGTGCACGCGGATCTCGCCGCACTCGAACAGGCCCGCGCGCGCACCGAGCGCCCCCGCGATGTTCGACGGCGCGATGCCGCAGGCCTCGATGTAGCTCGAATAGCCCATGCCGCGCAACTTGCCCTTGGCCTCGGTCGCCGCCTTGCGCGCGGCGTAGCCGTCGACCTCGGCCAGCACCCGCGCCTTGTCCATGCAGGCATGGAAGTCGCCGGTGTCGTACTGCAGCGCCACGGGCGTCTGGTACGGGAAGCTGGTGATGAAGTTGCGCTTGCGGATCTCGTCCTGGCCCAGGTTCATTTCCCAGGCGCAGCGCGACACCAGGCGCTCCAGCAGGTAGGTGGCCTCGGGCCGCCCGGCCCCGCGGTACGCATCGACCGGCGAGGTGTTGGTGAACCAGGCATCGACCTCGACGTAGATCTGCGGCGTGGTGTACTGGCCCGCCAGCAGCGTGGCGTACAGGATGGTCGGCACCGCGGTCGAGAAGGTCGACAGGTAGGCGCCCAGGTTGGCGTCGGTGTGCACGCGCATGGCCAGGAACTTGCCGTCCTTGTCCATGGCCATCTCGGCGTGGCTCACGTGGTCGCGGCCGTGCGCGTCGGACAGGAAGCACTCCGAGCGCTCCGCCGTCCACTTGATGTTGCGGTTGAGCTGCTTGGCCGCCCAGGTCAGGCACACGTCTTCGGCGTACAAAAAGATCTTGGAGCCGAAGCCGCCGCCCACGTCGGGCGCGATCACGCGCACCTTGTGCTCGGGCAGGCCCAGCACGAAGGCCGTCATCAGCAGGCGCTCGACGTGCGGATTCTGGTTCGACACGTAGAGCGTGTAGTCGTCGGTGCCGCGGCTGTAGCTGCCGATGGCCACGCGCGGCTCGATCGGGTTGGGAATCAGCCGGTTGTTGACGAGGTCGAGCTTGGTGACGTGCGCCGCCGTGGTGAACACGTTGTCGACCGCCGCCTTGTCGCCCAACACCCACTTGTAGCACTGGTTGTCGGGCGCTTCGTCGTGCAGCGTGGTGCTGCCGGTTTTCTTCGCGGCGTCGGCCACGCTCACCAGGGCGGGCAGCACGTCGTAGTCGACCACCACGGCTTCGGCCGCGTTCTTGGCCTGCTCGACCGTCTCGGCCACCACCATGGCGACGTGGTCGCCCACGTAACGCACCTTCTTGATCGCAAGGATCGGGTGCATCGGCTCCTTCATCGGGGTGCCGTCGGGGTTGTTGATGAGCCAGCCGCAGGGCAGCCCGCCCATCTTGCCTTCGATGTCCTTGCCGCTGAAGATGCCGACCACGCCGGGCATCTTCGAGGCCTCGGCGATGTCGATGGACTTGATGACGGCATGCGCGTGCGGCGAGCGCACGAAGACCGCATGGCTCTGGTTGGCCAGCGTGATGTCGTCGGTGTAGTTGCCCGCGCCGGTCAGGAAGCGGTAGTCTTCCTTGCGCCGCAATGCCTCGCCGATGTGCGGCAGGTTGGAGAAGTCGGAAGCGCCCATGTCGCTCTCCTCAGGCCGTGACCGTGGTTTGCTGGGTCGGCACCGGATTGCCCGATGCCATGGCCTCGCCGCCCATCTTCACGGCCTTGACGATGTTCTGGTAGCCCGTGCACCGGCACAGGTTGCCCTCGAGCAGCTCGCGGATCTCCGATTCGCTCGATTTGGGGTGGTGGGTGCACAGGTCGATGGCGCTCATGACCATGCCCGGGGTGCAGAAACCGCACTGCAGGCCGTGGCATTCCTTGAAGGCCGCCTGCATGGGGTGCATGGTGCCGTCGGCGGCGGCCACGCCCTCGATGGTGGTGACGTCGGCGCCGGCCGCCTGCGCGACCAGGATGTTGCACGACTTGACCGCGCGGCCGTTCAGGTGGACCGTGCAGGCGCCGCACTGGGCGGTGTCGCAGCCGACGTGGGTGCCGGTGAGGTGAAGGTGCTCGCGGATCGCGTGCACAAGGAAGGTGTTGGGTGGGGCGTCGACCGTGACCGGCCGGCCGTTGACCTTGAAAGCGACCTGCATGTGGCTGTCTCCGTGAAAGGTGATGGCTGGTTCAGCGAGGCATCTTGGATGCCGCCCTTTCGCACTATCCTAGGCAAAAACCCTTGACACTTGCACAGAGCGCGGGAAATTCTCAAAATGAAACAGCTTGCCAACCGGCCGGCCCGCAAAAGCAGCCCTCCCCGCGCGAAGAAGAACTTTCACGATGATGTCCGCTTCCGCCGTCCCCCCTCCTGCTGAGCGCTCGCTGGCCATTGCGCAGGCGCGCCGCGAGCTGATCGACGGCGACGGCCCCCGCCCGCGCGGCAGCGTGCGGGTCGACCCGGGCATCACGCGCTCCTGGCAGCGCTGCCTGGAGGCCGGCCGCCGGCCCCAGCAGCGCGTGAGCTTCGAGCCCGTGAGCCGCACCGCCAGCCGCGAGGTCACGGAATGCAACCGGGCCCTGGTCACGGCGGCGCGTCCGGTGATCGAACGGCTCTCGCGCGCCATCGCCGACACCCGCTATTTCGCCATCCTGACCGACGCCCGCGGCATCGTGGTCGACGTGGGTACCTTGCCCGACGGCACCGACCCCGCCGCCCGCTATGCACGCGACATCGGGCGCATCGGCGTCGACCTGTCCGAAAGCGCCATCGGCACCAGCGCCATCGGCACGGCGCTGGCCGAGCAGGAATCGGTGTGGCTGCACCGGGGTGAACACTTTTTTGACGACACCAGTGTGTACAGCTGCGCCGGCGCCCCGCTCTTCGGGCCCCGGGGCGACTGCATCGGCATGCTCGACCTCACGGGCGTGCAGGTGGTCGAGCGGCCCGAGCTGCGCCACCTGGCCACCCTGTCGGCGCGCAGCATCGAGAACCTGCTGGTGCAGCGCGAGCCCTGCGAGCTGCTGTTGCGCCTGCTCTGGCCCGGCTGCCCGAGCAGCGAGACCACCGAGGGCCTGCTGTGCATCGACGCCGCGGGCCATGTCACCGGCGCCAACGCGGCGGCGCGGCAGATGCTGCACCAGCCGCTGGTCTGCCATGCCGGCGGCCTGCATTTCAACGACCTGTTCGCGCTGCCGCTGCACATGATGTTCGACGCCGCCCGGCGCGGCGACGCCATGCTCGAGGTGCCGCTGTGGTCGGGCCTGCGGGTGCAGGTGCGGGCCCAGCGCGGCGGCAGCGAGCATGGCGGCGTGCCGGGCGACGCCACCGATGGCCGCCCCCGCCTGCGCGACGTGGAAACCGCCCTGATCCGCAAGGCGGTGACCGACGCGCGCGGCAATGTGGCCGAGGCGGCGCGCACGCTGGGCATCAGCCGCGCCACGGTCTACCGCAAGCTCTGGCGCGGCCGGCCGGCGGGCGACTGACCCGCCTGCTTCATCACGCGCCTGCGGGCACGCGGTCGAGAAAACCCGTCACCGCGCGCAGCTTGCCCGCATCGAGCTGGGCGAAGTCAGTGCCCTGGATCAGGTCATCGGCACCGCTCGGGCCCAGGGTCCACGAGAAGCGCAGGTTGTCGCCGTGCGCCTCGGCCTTGCCGAGCAGGTGGAAGCGAAAGCCCGGATAGCGCTGGTGCACCGCGCCGACCAGCGCGCTGATCTGCTCGTGGCCGCTGGCCTGCGCCATCGGGTCGACATAGCGGGCGTCGGCGGTCCAGCCGGCGTCGATGAGCGCGGCGCGGCGCGCGGCGTCGGTCTCGTTCCAGACGGCGATGTAGCCCGTGGCGATGGCATGGGCGTCGTGGGCGGCGGTGTTCATGGCGACTGTTCCTTTCGAGGGTTCGACCCGCAACAGCGCGGGGTGAAGGAATGGTCGCGGGGCACGCGCCGCGCGTCGATGACGTGGCAGGTTATGCCGGCGCGTCCATCGCCGCGTTCGCGTCGAGCGGAAACACCGGCCGGCGCACCTGGCTGAACGGGAACAGGCTGTAGTCGGAGCTGGTCACGCCCGGGCTGTCGCACTCCACCAGCGCCGCCGACAGCGGCTCGAACACCGGCCGGCAGTACATGCGCGACTTCAGCAGCAGGAAGCGCTCTTTGCGCGGGTCGAGCCCGGCGCACTCGAACACGCCGATGTCCCACGGCTCCTGCGTGCGCTCGGTAACCACGATGCGCGCCGCGCCGATGTCGAACAGCACGGTGCGCCCCATGCTGCTGCGCTGGCCGGTGTAGGTGGGGCCGGTGATCACGTACTCGCCGTCGCTGACCGTTCGCACGACGCCGGTCAGCTGGACGGGCGTCTTCGCGAGGCCGATGCCTTCCAGCGACACCTTGTTGCCCAGCGCCACCGTCACTTCGGCGCCCTCGCCCGCCGCGACCAGCGCGGCCACCGCCTCGGGGTCGCACAGCGGCCCGACGCCGATGCCGTCCAGGCCCTGCGCCAGCGCTTCCTGCAGCACGTCCATGGTGTCGCAGCTGCCGCCCGACATGCAGTTGTCGCCGTGGTCGAGCAGCAGCACCGGGCGCGTGGCACCGCCGGCGATGAGCTTCGCGCGCGCGACCGATTCGGCCAGCGGCTCGCTGCGGTAGATGAAGGCTTCGCGCTCGGCCCACATCTGCGCCGCGATGCGGTCGGCCGTGGCCTGCGCGCGCGCGGGCGATTGCGCATCGACCACGATCACGCTCATGCACGGCGCCGTGATGTCCGACAGCGAGAAGCCCGCCAAGATCGAAACCGCCAGCGACTCGGATTCCTCCGCCGCGCGCGCCGCCTCGATGGCCCGCTGCATCGCACCCGTGAACGAGGCGCTGCGCAGCGTGTGCGCCATCAGCGGCAGCTGGCGCCAGCGCATGTGCGGCTGGCTGCGACCGGCCAGCAGGTCGAACAGCAGGCGGCCGGCGTGCTCGCCGGTCTCGTACATGTCGACGTGCGGGTAGGTCTTGAAGCCGACGATGACGTCGGCGTTGTCCACCATCGCGGGCGTCACGTTGGCATGCAGGTCCAGCGCCACGCCGATGGGCACGCCGGGCGCGGCGGCGCGCAGGCGCACCAGCAGGTCGCCTTCGCCGTCGGTGCTGTTCTGCGCCACCATCGCGCCGTGCAGGTCGAGCAGGATCGCGTCGCAGCCCGGCGCCGCTTCGACGATGCATTGCGTGAGCGTGGTGTAGGCCTGCGCATCGACCGGCCCGCTCGGGTTGGCCGAGGCCGACACCGGCGTGACGAGCTGCGCACCGGCCGCTTCGGCCAGGTCGATGAAGGCCGACATCGCGGTGCGCATGCCCTTGTTGTCGGCGTAGGCCTGTTCGCCGAAGGTCGGGCCGTCGGGCCCGAAGGCCGCGAGCGGCGTGGGCACGGGCGAGAAGGTGTTGGTCTCGTGGTTGAGACGTGCGATCAGGACTTTCATTGGGCAAACTTTCCGGCGCTGCCCAGCATGGTGATGTCACCGAAGCTGGAGCCGTTGCGGTTGTCGGGACGGAACGCGACCGTGAAGCCGTTCAGGTTCATGGGCGGCGAGTTCTCGATGCTGCGGCGCAGCGATTCGGTGGTGATCGGCCCCTTCACGCGCTGCGGCGATTCCGCAAAGGCCTTGGCCGTGATGTAGCCCTCCAGCCCCAGGTAGGAGCCTTCGCCTTCGCTGCCCGCGGCCTTCCGCGCGCGCTGGTATTCGTCGACGATGGGAAAGCGTGTCTTCCAGAAGGGCGGCACCACCTGCGAGAGCACGATGCCGCGGCTCTTGTCGCCGAGTTCCTTGTACAGAAGGAACGAGCTCGCCACCGAGTTCGTGTAGATTTGCGGATGGATGGGCGCGGCCACCAGCGAGCGGATGATGTTGATCGCCGGCGTGCCGGCCGCGATGACGTACACCGCCTGCGCCCCGCTCGCGATGACCTGCTGCGCGATGGCGGGATGGTCCTTTTCCTTCGGATCGAAGCGCAGCGACAGCAGGGCCGGCCGCTTGTTCTTCTCGAGCGCGGCCACTGCGTCCTTCTCGATGCCCTTGCCGTAGGCGTCATCGCTGGAGACGATGGCGATGCGCGTCAGGCCCACGGTCGTCAGGTGGTTCATCACACGCGAAACCTCGTCGGCATACGACTCCCGCACGTGGAAGATCGGCACCTTCGGCCCACGCAGCACCGCCGCGCCGGTCAGCCCGCCGAAGATGAAGCTGTCGTACTTCGCCGCCACCGGCACCATGGCCGCGCCGATGCCCGTGCCCATGGTTCCGAACAGGCAGACGACGCGGTCCGTGCCGAGCAGCTTCTCGGCATTGGCCGCGGCCTTCTCGGGGATGTAGGCGTCGTCGTAGGTGATCACCTTGACGGGCCGGCCACCGACGCCGCCCGCCTTGTTCAACTGGTCGAGGAACAGCGTCTGGCCTTCCATGAACGCGAGGCTGTTCGGCGTGAACGGGCCGGTGAGCACCGCGGACTGGCCGACCAGGATCGGCTCTCCAGCCGCCAGGGCCGCCGTCGACGCCGCGACCAGGCCCATCGCCAGCACGCAGTGCAGGCCGATGCGGCGAAGCACCGCCTTCACGTGGCCACTCCCGCGCTCTGCAGCATCGCCTGCAGCAGCACGTTGCAGCCGGCCTCGAGGTGGTCGGGCTGCGCGTCCTCGATCTCGTTGTGGCTGATGCCGTCCAGGCAGGGCACGAAGATCATCGCCGCGGGGCACACGCGCGCGAGGTACACCGCGTCGTGGCCGGCGCCGCTGATCACGTTCATCCACGTCATGCCCTGGTCCTGCGCGGCCTCGCGCACGGCCGACACCAGCGCGGGCGTGAACGGCTGCGGCGGAAAGTACACGACCTGCTCGGCCGTCGCCTCGACCTTGCCCTTGGTAGCGATGCGCTGCACGGCTTCTTTCAGTGCCGCGTCCATGGCCGACAGCACCACGTCGTCGGCCGCGCGCAGGTCGACGCTGAGCTTCACGCGGCCCGGGATCACGTTGCGCGAGTTCGGGTAGTTGTCGATCCAGCCGACCGTGCCGCGCCCGTGCGGCGCGTGTGCGAGCGCGATGCGGTTCACCTCGACCACGAGTTCGGCGGCGGCCAGCAGCGCATCTTTTCGCAGCTCCATCGGCGTGGGGCCGGCATGGGCTTCCATGCCCTGCACCACCACGTCGTACCAGCGCTGGCCCAGCGCGCCCTCGACCACGCCGATGACGCGTTCGTTGGCTTCGAGCACCGGGCCCTGTTCGATGTGCGCCTCGAAGTAGGCGCCGACCGGCGACGCCGCCGCCGAAGCGGGCACGGCGCCCGCATAGCCGATGGCCGACAGGGCCTCGGCCACGCTCACGCCCTCGGTGTCGCGCTGCGCGAGCGCGTGTTCGAGCGTGAAGGCGCCGGCGAACACGCCCGAGCCCATCATCACGGGCACGAAGCGCGAGCCTTCTTCGTTGGTCCACACCGCGACCTCGACCGGTGCCTCGGTGGCGATGCCGGCGTCGTTCAGGCTGCGGATCACCTCGAGCCCCGCGAGCACGCCGTAGTTGCCGTCGAACTTGCCGCCCGTGGGCTGCGTGTCGATGTGGCTGCCGGTGGTGATGGGTGGCAGCGCGTTGTTGCGGCCCGCGCGGCGCGCAAAGATGTTGCCGATGGCGTCCACGCGCACCTCGCAGCCCGCTTCGCGCGCCCAGCGCGTGAAGAGGTCGCGGCCCTGGCGGTCCAGGTCGGTGAGCGCGATGCGGCACACGCCGCCCTTCTCGGTGGCGCCGAGCTGCGCGAGCTGCATCAGCGAGTCCCAGAGGCGCTGGCCGTTCACGCGCAGGGCGCGCACGTCCGTTGCGGCGGAAAGTTCGTTCTGTGTGTTCATGGTTTTTGACAACGAATGGATGGCGAAATGCGAAGCGCGCGCAGAAGGTGTGAAGAAACCGTAGCGAGCGGCCCGAGGTCGCATCGAGGACCGGAGCCGTACACGCGTACGGTGAGGACCGCAGATGCGAGATCGGGACGCGCAGTAGGTTTATTCATACCTTCTAGGCGAGGCCGACGCCCAGATAGCGGTCTTTCACGTCGTGGTCGGCCATGAAGGCGGCGTTGCCCGCCTCGTGCACGATCACGCCCTGCTCCACGATGTAGTGGCGGTCGGCCAGCTGCACGCAGACCTCGAGGTTCTGCTCGACCAGCAGGATGGCCACGCCCGCGGCCTTGATGGTCTTGAGCTGCGCGACGATCTCTTCCACGATCACCGGCGCCAGGCCTTCCACGGGCTCGTCGAGGATCAGCAGGCGCGGGTGGTTCATGAGCGCGCGGCCGATGGCCAGCATCTGCTGCTCGCCGCCCGACAGCTGTCCGCCGCCGTTGCGCCGGCGCTCCTTCAGGCGCGGAAAGATGCGGTAGATGTCGGCCAGCTGCCAGGGCGAATCGCGCCGCAGGCCGAGCAGCAGGTTCTCTTCCACCGTGAGCAGCTTGAAGATGCCGCGGTGCTCGGGCACCAGGCACACGCCGCGCGTGGCGATGCGGTGCGGCGGCTGGCCCGCGATGTCCGCGCCCTGGAAGCGCACGCGCCCTTTCGTGGGCGTGACGGCGCCGGCAATGCTCTTGAGCGTGGTCGACTTGCCCGCGCCGTTGCGCCCCAGCAGCGTGACCAGTTCGGCCTCGCCCACCGTGAGCGACACGCCCTGCAGCACATGGCTCTTGCCGTAGTGCGCGTGCAGGCCTTCGACTTCGAGGATGTTGCTCATGCCTTGCCTCCGGTGATCATGTTGCCCAGGTACGCCGTGCGCACGCGCGCGTCCGAGCGGATGTCGCCCGGCAGCCCCTCGGCCAGCACGCGGCCCAGCTGCATGACGGTCACGGTGTCGGAGATGTCCATCACGATGTTCATGTTGTGCTCGATCAGCACCACGGTGTGCGCGTCACGCAGGCCGCGGATGAGATGCTTCATGTCGTCGAGGTCGTCGATGCCCATGCCCGAGGTCGGCTCGTCCAGGAAGATGGCCTTGGGTTTGGCCGCCAGCGCCATGCCCACTTCGAGGCGGCGCTGCTGGCCGTGCGAGAGCACGCTGGCGGGCGTGTCGGCCAGCCGTTCGAGGCCGACGCGCGCGAGCACCTCGGCCACCGTGTCGGCACAGGCGCGCTCGCCAATGGGTGCGCGCCAGCAGTTCATGGCCTGGCGCGGCGCGATGCCCTGCGCCGCCACGCGCAGGTTCTCGCGCACCGACAGGCTGGGGAACAGGCTCGTGACCTGGAACGAGCGCGCCATGCCGCGCTGCACGCGCTGGTGGTCGGGCTCGCGCGTCACGTCGTGGCCGTCGAACAGGATGCGCCCACCCGTGGTGGTGCCGGTGCCCGTGAGCATGTGGAACAGCGTGGTCTTGCCCGCGCCGTTGGGCCCGATCACCGAGTGCACGGTGTTGCGCTTGATCTTCAGGTCGACCCCGCCGAGCGCGGCGAACTTGCCGTAGTGCTTGGTGACGCCGATGGCTTCGATGAGGATGTCGCTCATGCTTGTTCTCCTTGCACGGCCGGCGCCTTGGCCTCGGCCGCCGTCTTGCGGAACACCCGGCGCCAGGCGCTTTCGCCCAGGCCCCAGAGGCCGCGTTGCATGCCGATGCTCACGCCGATCAGCAGCAGGCCCAGCAGCAGCAGCCAGCGCGGCCACAGCGTGGAGAGCCAGTCGGCCAGCAGCACGTAGAAGGCCGAGCCCAGCACCGAGGCGAACAGGTTGCCGGTGCCGCCGATCACGGTGATGACCAGGATCATCTCGCTCGTGTGGTACTCGGCGTTCGACAGCGGTGCGATGCCGGTCATCATCGCGTGCAGGCCGCCGGCCAGGCCGGTGACGGCGCCCGAGATCACGAAGGCCAGCAGCTTGAAGCGCTTCAGGTCGTAGCCGACAGCGGCGGCGCGGTCCTCGTTGTCGCGGATGGCGAGCAGCGTGCGGCCGAAGACCGAGTCGGTCACCTTGAGCAGCAGCGCGAACGCGGCCAGGAAGATCACCGCCACGAAGGCGTAGTACTTCCACGGCGTGTCCATGAAGGCCGGGCGCGGCACGTCGAGCAGGCCGTTGTCGCCGCCCGTGAGCCCCGAGGCCGTATAGGCGATGAAATAGAACATCTGCGCAAAGGCCAGCGTGAGCATCACGAAGTAGGTGCCGCGCTGGCGGATGGCGACCCAGCCGACCACCGCTGCGCCCAGTGCGCCCATGCCGATGGCGGCGAGCAAGGCGAGCGGCATCGGCAGGTGCAGCCGCGTGAGCAGGATCGCGATGGTGTAGCTGCCCAGCCCGAAGAAGATGCCCTGGCCGAACGAGAGCAGCCCCGTGTATCCCAGCAGCAGGTTGCAGCCCAGAGCCGCGAGCGCGTAGATGAGCACTTCGCTCGCGAGCGAGCCCGAGCGCATGAACAGCGGCAGCGCGAGCGCGACGATCAGCGCCAGCAGGAAGGTGTATTTCTTTGGCATGGCGCGTTCATCCTCTGCGGCCGAGCAGGCCATGCGGGCGCAGCAGCAGCACGGCGCCCATCGCGATGTAGATCATCAGGCTCGCCCCCGGCGGCCAGATGGTGCTCATGAGGCTTTGCACGATGCCGATCAGCACGCCGCCGACCAGCGCCCCGCTGAAGCTGCCGAGCCCGCCGATCACCACGACCACGAAGGCCACGCCCAGCGCCTCGACGCCCATGAAGGGCTCCGCCCCGCGGATGGGTGCGGCCAGCACGCCGGCCAGCGCCGCCGTGGCCGCGCCGAGCGCGAACACCAGGCTGAACACGCGAAACACGTTGATGCCCAGCAGCGAGACCATCTCGGTCGATTCGCTGCCCGCACGCACCGCACTGCCCAGGCGCGTGCCCTCGAGCACCCACCACAGCAGCACCGCGAGCACGGCGGTGAAGCCGATCACGAAAAGGCGGTACTTCGGGTAGATGAAGCTGCCCCACATCACCACGCCCTGCAACAGGTCGGGCGTGGGCACGCTGTTGCCCAGCGGGCCCCAGAACACGATGACGATCTCCTGCACCGCGAGCGCCAGGCCCACGGTCACGAGGATGTGGAACTCGTGCGCCTTGGCGTACACGCGGCGCAGCAGCAGCTTCTCGGCCAGCCAGCCGAGCGCGCCGACGAACAGCGGCACCAGCACGAGCGCGGCCCAGAAATTGAGACCCCACTGCATGGCCTGGAAGCACAGGTAGGCGCCCAGCAGGTAGAAAGCGCCGTGCGCGAAGTTCACGAAGCGCAACAGGCCGAACACGATGGACAAGCCAACGGCCAGCAGGAAATACAGCATGCCGATGCCGATTCCGTTGATGGTCTGGAGCAGGTAGACGGACATAGGTGTCGTGGGGGTGGCAAACGTGCAGGCGGCACGCGCCCTGCCCGCGCCCAAAAACGGCGCGGGCGCGGCGCGAAGCCGGGCGGCGTCAGGCCAGCTTGCAGCCGGTCTTGTCGATCGGCAGGAACGACTTGCCGGAGCTGACGACGTCCACGTAGTCGGCCGGGTTGGCCATCTTCGACTTCGCCTTGCCCTTGAGCAGGTAGTAGTCCTTGATGACCTGGTGGTCGGCCTTGCGGATTTCTTCCACGCCCGTGAGGCCGTCGAACTTCATGCCTTCGAGCGCCGCGACCACCGCCTTCGGGTCGACCGTGCCGGCCTTGACGATGCCGTCGATGAGGATCTTGGTGCAGATGTACGAGCCGGCCAGGCTGTAGTTGGGCACGATCTTGAGCTTGTCGGCGGTGCGCTTCACGAGGTCCTTGTTGAGCGGCGTGTCGACCGTGTGCCAGTACTGCGCACCGAAGTAGACGCCGTCGCACAGGTCAGCGCCCAGCTCGTCGAACTGCTCCAGGCCCGAGGCCCAGGCCATGAGGATCGTCATGTTCTTGTGCATGCCGAAGCTCACCGCCTGGCGCAGCGCGGCCGACGACTGCGCGCCGAAGTTCAGCAGCAGCAGCACGTCGGGCTTGGCGGCCATGGCGTTGGTGAGGTAGCCGCTGAACTCCTTGTCGTTGAGCGAGTGGTAGCTGTTGCCCACGTGCTCGATGCCCTTCTCCTGGAAGATGGTCTTGGCCGCGCTCAGCAGGCCGTCGCCGAAGACGTACTGCGGCGTGATCGTGTACCAGCGCTTGGCCTTGGGCATCGACGCGATCAGCGGACGCACCGTCTGCTCGATGGCACCGAAGGTGGGCACCGACCAGCGGAAGGTGGCGGGGTTGCAGTCCTTGCCGGTGATTTCGTCGGCGCCCGCGGTGGTGATGAACAGGCCGCCGGCCTTCTCGGCCTCCTTGCCCATGGCCAGCGCTTCCGACGACAGGATGCCGCCGACGAAGAACTTCGCGCCCTGCTGCTGCGAGGCCTCCTGCACCTTGCGCACGGCCGTGGCCGGCTTGCCCTCGGTGTCGAGCACCGTGTAGGCCAGCGGACGGTTCAGCACCTTGCCGTACTGCTCGATCGCCAGCTTGGTGCCCAGGTCGGCGAACTTGCCGTTGGCCGCGAAGGCACCCGACATGGGCACCGGCGCACCGAATCGGATCGCGTCGGTGGCCTGGGCGATGGCCGAGCGGCTCATCAGGAGCGAGGCCGGGGCGGCCGACAGGGCGGCCAGCTGAAGGAGTTGTCTGCGTTGCATGGGGTTCTCCGGTCGTGGTGTGTGGAAAGTGGGGAAGAAAACACAGTGCCTGCGATCGCCGGCAATTTAAGCGGATAAATAGGATTAATATGTTGGTAAAAACCCGTTAGCAAGCCCCGTGCCCAAACCCAACCCGACCCTGCCGATGACGCCGTTAAGATCGCGCGCTGTTGCGCATCCCGCGCATCTCCCGATGTGCATGGATGGAGCGTTTTGATGAGAGTGGGGCACAACCCTCCGAAGCGGCAAAAGCTCTCGGACGTCATCGTCGAAGACGTCAAGCGATGGATCGTTGCCGAGCGCAAGCAGCCCGGCGACCGGCTACCGAACGAGAAGGAACTGATCGAGCTCTTCGGCTATTCGAAGAGCACGGTGCGCGAGGCGCTGAAGGCGCTCGAGGTGCGCGGGCTGATCTCGATCCGCACCGGCCCCGGAGGCGGCGCGTACCTGCAGCAGGTGTCGGTCGACCATGCGTCGGAGCCGCTGCGCAACTTCCTGCACTTTCACCACCTGGACGGCCACCACATCTACCAGCTGCGCAAGGCGCTGGAGCCCGAACTGGCCGTGAGCGTGGTCGGGCGGCTCACGCCCGAGCAGTTCGCGCGGCTCGAAGACAACGTGCGCCTGTGCACCATCGAGCCCACGAACGAAGACGAACTGCGCACGCAGCGCGAAGCCGAACTGGCCTTCCACACGATGCTGGCCGAGGCCTGCCCCAACCCGGTGCTGTCCTTCATGTGCCGCTTTCTCAACGACCTGCTGCGCGACCTCGTCGTCTACAAGAAGGCGCTGGACCACCACCACTTCGGCGAGACCAACGTGGACTACCACACGCAGCTGCTGGCGGCCTACCGCAAGGAAGATGCGGACGAGGTGCGGCGGTTGATGGTGGAGCACATGGTGGATGCGGAGCACCACATGCATGAGATGGAAGCGCACATCGGGGCGAAGCATTTGTTGCTGCCCAGCGGACAGCGATAGCACCACAAAGGTCTAGAAGACCTTGCGGAACCGCTCGGCCCTGCCGAAGCGCACGGCGACAGTGCCGTTCGCCTCGAATCCGCATCGAAGGTAGAACGACCCGGCGTGTGGATTGCCGGTGACGTGGAGTGCCGACGCACCCTGGCGCCGGGAAAGCTCGACACAGTGCGCGACCAATGCCTTGCCGATGCCGCGACGCCATGCCTCGGGTTCGACGAACAATCCATCGAGTTCGGCGCTGCCGTCATCGTTGGGCAGCACGACAGCGAATCCAGCCGTCGCGCCATGGATCTCTGCCACGAACACCCGGCCATCGACGATCTGGGCCAGAGGCAGTTCGATGGCGTCCGGGTCGGACTGAATCGCCTCGCGATCGCCAGGGTTCGCGAGCGATGCGCGCCGCTGCAAGTCTTCGAGTGCCCGGTGTTCCGACGCAAGTGCAGGGCGAATACGCAGTGGTGTTTCGGTCATCTGGGATGGTTTCAGTGCCTTCAGATCTTCGCACCGCCGTGCGCCTGCTCCAGGCACGCCTGAAACGCCAGCACCGCCCGCGAAGGCTTCGGCGACCGCCGCAGCAGGCTCACGAACCGGCACGCATAGTTGAAGCGCGCCGGCAGCACTGCCTTCATCAGCCCGCGCTGCTCGAACACCTGCGCGTAGTGGTCGGGCAAGAAGCCCAGGAAGCGCCCCGACAGGATCAGCGTCGCAATCGCCTCCTGGTCGAACCCCGTCGCCTTGCGCGACAGCCTCGCCCGGTGGCTCAGCTCCATGTTCGGCGAGTGATACCCCAGCCCCGCGAAATGGTGCTCGCCCAGCTTCGACCACGTGAGCTTGCCGTGGGGGCTGTCGAACAGCGGATGCCCCTGGCCGCAGTACAGCAGCATGGTCTCGTCGAACAGGTCGGCATACACCAGGCTCTTCGAGCTGCGGTGCGCCGGGATGATGCCGATCTGGAAGTTGCCCTCCAGCACGCCCTGCTCGATGGCGTTGATCGAGCCCACGTGCACCGCTAGGTTCACCTCGGGCGCGATCTCGGTGAAGCGGGCAATGGCCTCGCCGATGCGCGCCTTCGGGTTGGTCGCGGTCTTGTCGAACAGCGCCACGTCGAGCTGCCCGCCCATGCGGTTGTGGATGTCGTCGATGCTGCCGCGAAAGGCGTCGACCGAGGCCAGCAGGCGCAGCGTCTCGTCGTACACGCGCTGGCCCTCGGCCGTGAGCGCAAAGCCGGCCCGGCCGCGCCGGCACAGCACGAGGCCCAGGCGGGTTTCGAGGTCTTTCACGTGGCGGCTCACGGTGGAGGTGCCGATGTTCAGCTCCAGCTCGGCCGCCGCCATGCCGCCGCAGTCGACCACGCTCTTGAACACCTTGAGCAGGCGCAGGTCCATGTCGCTGAGCTGCCCCAGCACGGCGCGGTTGCGGGTGCCCTGGGCAGCGGTTTCGTCGGCGGGCGAGGCCTTGGGCTTTACTTGCATGGATCGTCAAGTGAACATTGATATTGCGCCATTCTCCACACTGAAGGCGTTGCGAACAATCGGCGCATCCCTTCACCCCCGGAGCCCGCCCTGCGCGGGATGCGCCATGACCCTCGCCACACCCGCCATCGAACCCACGCCCACCGCGCGCACCGACGCCGCCTGGCTCGAGGCGCACTGGATGCCCTACACCGGCAACCGCAACTTCAAGGCCGATCCGCGGATCATCGTGGAGGCCAAGGGCGCCTACTTCACCGACAACGACGGCCGCAAGATCTTCGACGGACTGTCGGGCCTGTGGTGCTCGGGCCTGGGCCACGGCCGCCCCGAGATCACCGAGGCGGTGAGCCGCCAGATCGCCAAGCTCGACTACTCGCCCGCCTTCCAGTTCGGCCACCCGCTCTCGTTCGAGCTGGCCAACAAGATCAAGGAACTGACGCCCGCCGGTCTGGACTACGTGTTCTTCACCGGCTCGGGCTCCGAAGCCGCCGACACCTCGCTGAAGATGGCGCGCGCCTACTGGCGCACCAAGGGCCAGGCCGGCAAGACGCGCCTGATCGGCCGCGAGAAGGGCTACCACGGCGTGAACTACGGCGGCATCTCGGTGGGCGGCATCGCGGCCAACCGCAAGCTGTTCGGCCAGGGCGTCGAGGCCGACCACCTGCCGCACACGCAGCTGGCCAGCAATGCCTTCTCGCGCGGCATGCCCGAAAGCGGCGCCGAGCTGGCCGACCGCCTGCTCGACCTGATCGCGCTGCACGACGCCTCGACCATCGCGGCCGTGATCGTGGAGCCCTTCGCGGGTTCGGCCGGCGTGGTGATTCCGCCCAAGGGCTACCTGAAGCGCCTGCGCGACATCTGCACGGCGAACAACATCCTGCTGATTTTTGACGAAGTGATCACCGGGTTCGGCCGCTGCGGCGCGCTCACGGGCGCCGATGCCTTCGGCGTCACGCCCGACATCATGAACATCGCCAAGCAGGTCACCAACGGCGCGCAGCCGCTGGGCGCGGTGGTGGCCAGCAAGGACATCTACGACACCTTCATGGCCGCCGGCGGCCCCGAGTACATGCTCGAGTTCCCGCACGGCTACACCTACGGCGCGCACCCCGTGGCCTGCGCCGCCGGCATCGCCGCGCTCGACGTGCTCCAGAAGGAAGACATGATCGGCCGCGTGCAAGCGCTGGCCCCGCACTTCGAGAACGCCGTGCACAGCCTGAAGGGCAGCAAGCATGTCGCCGACATCCGCAACTACGGCCTCGCCGCCGGCATCACCATCGCCGCGCTGCCGGGCGAGCCGGCACGCCGCCCCTACGAGATCGCGATGAACTGCTGGAAGAAGGGCTTCTACGTGCGCTACGGCGGCGACACGATCCAGCTCGCCCCGCCCTTCATCGCCGAGAAGGCCGAGATCGACCGCATGGTCAACGCCCTCGCCGACGCGCTCGCCGAAACCAACTGATCCCCTTTCGAGATATCAAGACATGCAACACGACAAGAACGTCACCGCCACCATCGGCCACTTCATCGACGGCAAGCACGTCGGCGGCGGCAGCCGCGTGCAGCCGGTGTTCGACCCCGCCACCGGCCTGTCGGCCAAGAGCGTCGCGCTCGCCGACAAGCTCACGGTCGAGCAGGCCATCGCCTCGGCGCAGGCCGCCTTCCCGGCCTGGCGCAACACGCCGCCGCTCAAGCGCGCCCGCGTGATGAGCCGCCTGAAGACGCTGCTCGAGGAAAACGCCGACACCATCGCCGCACTGATCACCGCCGAACACGGCAAGGTGCTGGCCGACGCGCACGGCGAGCTGCAGCGCGGCATCGAGAACGTCGAGTACGCCAGCTACGTGCCCGAGCTGCTCAAGGGCGAGCACAGCAAGAACGTCGGCCCGTCGATCGACTCGTGGAGCGAGTTCCAGGCCATGGGCGTGGCGGCCGGCATCACGCCGTTCAACTTCCCCGTCATGGTGCCGCTGTGGATGTGGCCGATGGCCGTGGCCTGCGGCAACACCTTCGTGCTCAAGCCCTCGGAGCGCACGCCCTCCTCCACGCTGTTCATGGCCGAACTCGCGCTGCAGGCCGGCCTGCCGCCGGGCGTGCTGAACGTGGTCAACGGCGACAAGGAAGCGGTCGACACGCTGCTGACCGACCGCCGCGTGAAGGCCGTGAGCTTCGTGGGCTCCACGCCCATCGCCGAATACATCTACACCACGGGCACGGCCCACGGCAAGCGCGTGCAGGCGCTGGGCGGCGCCAAGAACCACGCGGTGGTGATGCCCGACGCCGACATCGGCAACGCCGTGAGCGCGCTCATGGGCGCGGCCTACGGCTCGTGCGGCGAGCGCTGCATGGCGATCCCGCTGGTGGTGGCCGTGGGCGACGCCACGGCCGACGCGGTGGTCGAGGGCCTGAAGGTCGAGATCGCCAAGATGAAGGTCGGCCCCGGCACCGACAACGGCAACGACATGGGCCCGCTGGTCACCCAGCCGCACTTCGAGAAGGTCAAGGCCTTCGTCGACGCGGGCGTGGCCGCCGGCGCCAAGCTGGTGGTCGACGGCCGCGGCATCCAGGTCGAAGGCCATGAAGGCGGCTACTACCTGGGCGCCTGCCTGTTCGACCACGTGAAGCCCGGCATGACGATCTACCAGGAAGAGATCTTCGGCCCGGTGCTCGGCGTGGTGCGCGTGAAGACGCTGCAGGAGGCGATGGACCTGATCGACGCGCACGAGTACGGCAACGGCACCTGCATCTTCACGCGCGACGGCGAGGCCGCGCGCTGGTTCAGCGACAACATCCAGGTCGGCATGGTCGGCATCAACGTGCCGCTGCCGGTGCCCGTGGCGTACCACTCGTTCGGCGGCTGGAAGCGTTCGCTGTTCGGCGACCTGCACGCCTACGGCCCCGACGCCGTGCGCTTCTACACCAAGCGCAAGACCGTCACGCAGCGCTGGCCCTCGGCCGGCGTGCGTGAAGGGACGATGTTCTCGTTCCCGTCGAACCGCTGATATCGCAGCACCCGCAGGTCAGGCTTTATCAGCCTTGCCTGCGGCGTTCGCGAGCTTGCTGAGCATGCGGTCCACCAGCCACGGCTGGCGGTCCTCATCCTCAGCGCGTTCCTTGCGGCGGATCGCGTTGCGCACGACGATCGAGCCCACATAGCGCATCGGCTCCGGCGGAAAGTAGCCCAGCGGCCCGCCCGTGATCGGGCTGCGCGTCCATGCGTTGTCCTGGTCGAGCACCAGCGACGACAGGATCTGCCCACCCATGTAGGTCGGCCCCACCCCATTGCCCGAGTAGCCGAAGCCGTAGTAGATGTGCGGCGCCCCATCGAGCTTGCCGAAGAACGGAAAGCCCGTCACCGAGCGGTCGGACGGGCCGTTCCAGCTCGCGGTGATCGGCGTGTCGCTCAATGCCGGGAAGAAGGAATGCAGGGCCCGCGTGAGCTCGCCCTCATAAGGCGAGCGCTCGTCGAACACCTTGGCCATGCGGCCGCCCCAGGCGAAGGTGTTGCCGCCCTTGCCCAGCATGATGCGGCCGTCGACCGTGCTGCGGTAGTAGTACACGAAGGTGCGCGAGTCGAGCACCGACACGCCGTCGGTCAGGCCGATCTGCTGCAACAGCTCGGGGCAGCGCTCGGTGATGATCATGTCGCTCGAGACGATGGCGATGGTCCGCTCGAACTGCGGGAAGCGGCTGGCCATCCACGCGTTCATCGCGAGCACCAGTTTCTTCGCGCGCACGCGTCCGGTGGGCGTGTGCACCAGCACGGGCTGGTCGGTGCTGAAGTCGAGCATCGGCGTGCGCTCGTGGATGCGGATGCCCATGGCCAGCGCCACGCGCCGCAGCCCGCGCACCAGTTTGCCCGGGTGCACGGTGGCGGCGATCGGCGAGTACACGCCGGCCAGGTTGCGCGCCGAGCCCGAGCGCCGCGCCACCTCGTCGGGCGGCAGCGCGTGGTACGAGTGGATGCCGCGCGCCTCCAGCGCCTGCATCATCGGATCGAGCGTGCCGATCTGCGCCTGCGAGGTCGCGGTGTAGAGCGTGCCGTCGCGCCGCAGCTCGGCGTCGATGCCGTGCGCCGCGCAGAAGTCGGCGATGTGCCCCACCGCCGCTTCCGACGCCTTCACGAGGCGCACCGCCTCGTCTTCGCCGAACAAGCGTCGCAGGGTCAGGAACTTGGCCGACCAGGTGAGCAGGCAACCGCCGTTACGTCCGCTCGCGCCGGCGCCGCACAGGTCGCTTTCGAGGATGACGATGTCGAGCGCGGGCGCCTGCAGCTTGGCCTGGATGGCCGTCCACAGGCCGGTGAAGCCGCCGCCGACGATGCAGACGTCGGCAGTGGTTTCACCTTGCAGCGCCGGGGCCAGATCGCCATCGTTGAAGAGCGCTTGTTCGATCCAGAAGGGGCGCATCCGTGTGCCTTAAGCGGTGGTGAGGGCTTGCCGGTGTTCGGCGGAACTGATCTCGAGGTGGCGCACAAAGTGCGCGAGGCCGGGCATGTCGGCATCGGCCAGCTTGGCCGTGTCGTCCCACTGCCGCAGGCGCACTGCGTCCATCGCATACGGCAGCGTCTCGAAGGCTTTCGCCTGTGCGTCGTCGAAGACGCCGCCCTGCAGTTGCAGGCTGCGCTTCGAGTCGGGCGACAGCGCCTCCAGGTAGCCCGGCACGCGCGCGCACAGGAAGCGCTTGGCGTCCACGTGCAACCGGATCGGCTCCAGCGTGGCCGGACCGAACAGCGCGCGCAGGAACGGCAGGCAGCGGTACTGGTGCAGGTCGTCCAGCCCCTGCTGCGTCGGCGTGCCACCGAAGTCGTGCAGCAGGTGGCCCAGGTCGTGCAGCAGGGCGGCGGCGATCAGCGCACTGTCCGCGCCCTCCTGCTCGGCCAGGTGCGCGGACTGCAGCGCGTGCTCCAGCTGCGTGACCGGCTCGCCGTCGTACTGCGCATGGCCCTTGGTCTCGAAGAGGCCGACGATGTCGGGGATGCTGAGGCTCATGGTTACCAGGGCAGCGAATAGGTCTTGGTGTTGGTGAAGCTCTTCATCGCTTCGAGCACGCCTTCCTTGTAGCCCAGGCCCGAGTCCTTGATGCCGCCGAAGGGCGTGAGCTCCAGTCGGTAGCCCGGCACCTCGCGCACATTGACGCTGCCCACGTTCAGCTCGCGGATGAAGCGCGTGATGTAGTCCAGCCGGTTGGTGCAGATCGAGGACGACAGGCCGTAGGCCGTGCCGTTGGAGATGCGGATCGCCTCGTCGATGTTCTTGAAGCGGATCACCGGCGACACGGGGCCGAAGGTCTCGTGCTTGGCGACGGTCATCTCGGGGTCGACGTGGTCGAGCACGGTGGGTGAGTACAGCGCGCCGCGGCGTTCGTTGCCGTACAGGAGCTTGGCGCCGGCAGCGATGGCTTCGTTGACCACGGCTTCGAATTGCTTCGCAGCTGCCTCGTCGATCACGGTGCCCATGTCGGTGTCCGGGTCCATCGGGTCGCCGTACTTCAGCGCGCGGGTCTTTTCCAC
>NZ_JBWKYW010000062.1:0-40680 GCF_059423965.1 Variovorax sp. GW458-11-26-14-LB1 | reverse complement strand
TCTTTAAGTTAGCGCTGGGGGTGGTGGGCATGGGTCTGCTAATTCTGGCCTTTATCGGCTACCTGGTGGCGGGTGCCTTCGGCTTGTCGCGGCTTTCGCGTGTGCTCATTGGCGCCGGACTGGCATGCGCACCACCTGTCTACCTTAGTTGGGAATCTATTCAGTACCGCGATGGCGCAGAGGAGCTCGAGGAGGTGAGCCGGCAGCTCAGGCGAGAGGCCGAGAACTACCTGTCAGTGCAGTGCGCGCTCCAATCCAAACCCAGTAGGCCCGTCGTCGTCCGCGGTTCCGAAGGCGTCTACTTGAAGTCCAACGGTCAGTCGCCGCCCGACATTCGGGACATCCCTGCCGCATCTCCTCAGACCAGAAAATCGCAGGAGCAACATCGCCGCTACGGATACTCGCATCCTCCGCGGACCAACGACGGCCAATACAAGTCAGTTCTGTATTGGACGAGCCGTGCCGAAGAAACGGACTTCCTGAAAGCTGGCTTTGCCTTCGTTGAGTATGAAGACTATCAGGGACGCCAAACTCGTTCAGCGAATTTCGCTTGGTGGCAGAAGAACAGCTCACCGGAAGTGCTGGAACGCTTGTTGCGCCAGTACCAAGGAGGGAAGTATCTGGGGCCGCACTCCATTTTGAGAGTCCCAGTCGAAGAATTGCGGGCTGCGTACCTGATGGAGTACAGGGATGTCTCCACGCGTCAAGACCGCGATAATTGGCTTGCCAAAGGAAGCATGAAACTCTCGAAGAGAGCAGACGACCGCACACTTGCTGAATATGTTGGACTCGCCGCTTCGAATGCCTTTCTGTCTCCAGGGTATGGTCCTTGGTGGGAAAAGGTGAGCGTGTGTTCAGGCACGGAAGCGGAGTTCCTGGTGGATGGACGTTGGCAACCAGTGAAGTTCTTTTTCTCGAAGGTTGCGAGGATTGAAGACTAGCGAAGACCTAGCCGTCGAATGCTTGATTTTGGGGTAAGAGGTAGCGCGCCCTGCGAAGGTCTGCTTTCGCGAAGGCGCAATGTCCGTAGTGGGCCCAAAGCGGCTGTACAGCCCGAGCTAAAGCAGTCCTTCTCCGCCCTGGGACTTCGGTGCATCATTTGCGGCGCGATACATACGCCGCATCACATCATGTCTGCCTGACACCTGCATCAATGCGCGATTGGCTTCGAGTATCAACGTCTCGGCGTCGTAGTCGTGCTCGGGCCCTTTTCTGACAAGTTCCTCCGCCTGCACCAACGCGTCACGACAGCGTTCAAACATGCCCAGGCCTTCCAGATCTTGGCGGGCTGCCTCTAGGCTTCGATGAACGCTAGGAAGTCCGTGCGACAAGTAGAACTTGTCTATCCCCTTGCGATACAAGTTGATCCCACCTTGCGCATAGACAAGAGAATCTTCGAATTCCACAACGTGTCTTTTTGCCATGGCTTTAGGGTGCGTTGATGTTGATATGCAGATCTGGTCAGCGTCGGCTTTTGGCCGCATTCTGACCCATGGCAATGCAGCTTAGCGCAGGACTAAGGCCCCATCGACCAGGTCGAATGCCTCGCCGTTCACCGCTGTAATCGTCCCCTCAAAGAGCAGGTCGAGCTTGTGCTCTGGGTCCCAGTGCGGGTTGACGTACACGCTTGCGACGAGTTCAGGGTCCACTACGAGGGCGACTGAATCCACCTCGCCCATGACCTGGGCTCTAGTCAGGCCCGCAGGGACATCCCAAAAGTCGAGCCACTCATTGGCTTCGGCGTACCGGTAGTGCGCATAGATGAGGTCCAGGATGTGCTCGGCATGCTGCTTCGCATACTTAGCGAGCCTCGACGCCAGTTCGAGCATTGCAGCGCTGGGTCGCCCGCCCGACGGCATCTGGAGCTCGACGGTCATGTCACCGATAGCGGTGCGAACAACCGGATTCGATAACCAAGGGCTCATGGCGCGAGGGAAGAAAGAGGGGTTTAGGGCCAAGTTCTGACCGAGGTCGGAAGGTCCGGTGTTGGCCGATTGTAGGTATCAGCTATTCGGGGAGCTGACCGGATGCTCCGCGAATGGAGCCACGCCGACCACGGTTGCTCGTCTTGCCTTGAAGCTTCCCGAAAGCCCGTAGCAGTGACAGAGCTCCACTGAAAGGAGCGGAGTGTTCCCCTCATCGGTAGTCTCAAGTTCGAAATCGAGACACGAGAGGACGTTCTGATGATTCAAACCATCAAACTCAACCTCGCTCACCTCTTCGAACAGGAAGTGAACAAGCGAGTCAGCCTCCAGCCTGTAGAACCCGTCCTCTGTGACGTCAGAGGTCATATTCCATCCCCGGATGGTGAGCTCAATGCTGGGGTAGTACGTGCCGTTTGCGTGCCTCCGTGCCCGGTCCATCACGACACGATGCACTTCACCATCATGGAAGCTGGGCCAGTATCCGAACACTTTCAGAACGGCACTGTTGTTCTTTATGAATGCGTAGGCGTCAACGGGAGGATTCATGGTCACAGCATACGATGAGGGCCACACGAGCAGCAACTCTTTGCCAATGACCGGTTGTGGCCGACTGGCGTCGAAGCACCGCCGGTGGTGCAGGGCCCAAAAAGGCTCTCGCTTTTCGACTCTACCCGACCCAAATCGAAATTACTGTCGCGTCATCTTGTGCTTCCTCCAACGCTCGAGTGACAAGCAGGGATCGAGATAGCGCGTGACTCTTTTCTGCGTCGGTCGCCCCTAAGTCAGACCAATCGCGCATCGCTGCCAGTTCGACCAGCACTTCGGGGATATCGGACTGATGAATCTCCACTCCGATTGAAAACAGACCTAGCCAGCGTGATCCAAGAAATTCAATCGCAGGTTCCCACACGCGAGCAAAAAACTCCTCCGTCGCCACTGGAAACGATGAGTTCACTTCAGGAGAGCCTTTACGCCGTACGACCATCAGGACAGACACGAACCCTCCTCAATTGATATCTAAGCATGTCTACCATTGTTTAATTTGAGACCTAGCGGGAGGCGCCGTGTCCACTTCTGGGCCGTATTCTTCCGGCAGGGCGAAGGACCGGTTATGGCCGCGAGCAGCCCCGCTACCGTGCCGCTAGGTAGAGGTACTTCTGCAAGTCTGCGACGGCCATCGTCACCCGCGGTTTGACTTGATCTCCCATGGCGGCTTGTTCAAGAAATTTACCGAACTGACTGCAGAGTTGCTGCATCTGGGAAGTTGACAACCCTTGCGCGTACAACGCGGTTATTTGCTGGTCTGCCGCACGCGTAGTCAGCACTTCGTACTGATCGGCATTCATGCCAAGCGTTCTCATCGCGAACGGTCGAAATTGTCTGAGCGTTTTCTCAACCCCCGCGTTGTACTGCGCGTTGGCTTTCGTCCAATTCAGAAAATCGACCTGTATGGCTTGCCTACCGCCAGGAAGAATTTCCGTGCACTTTGCGACAAGCGCCATTGGCGCCTTCGACCAATAGTTCAACTGCCCCAACCTCGTCATCACTTCGTCAGAGACATTTGGGGGTACAGCTTGCGCCGATGCGAACGTTACTGCAGTCGTGGCAATGGCAGCTAGTAGAGATTTCATGCGGGTGTGAGGTTCGATTCTCGCCAATCTATCTGCCCCCCGATGGCTGGAGAACGGCAATGGCCGCCAAAGCTGAGCACTTGTGATGAATATCCGGTTGTGGCCGACAGTCGCCACACTCTAATCCAACTCCACTTCCTGCCCGACAGACAGTTTCGGCAAGTCGTTGGCGGTCGCCAGGACGAAAGTGAAAACCGCTAGGTCCGGTGTCCCATCGGGCGCGATTGCACGCGGCTGAGAAAGTGACCGCTTGATTGGGACTCCACCGAGGCAGGGTGTTTCTGAAAGAGAAAATTCGCCCTGGTCGAGCTTTCGCGCAAACAAGTACACAGGCCGTCGCCGGTCAAAGATGTACTCAATCCGAAACTTCATTTGGCAGCTCCCAGGAATGACTGCTCACAGGCGTTCTATCCACCTTCAGCGAACTTCCGCTCCTGGCCGCATTCTGCCGCACGCGGTCCTGCGCCAACGGACACGTTCCGGCCACTCGCCAAGGGTGACGGGCCTAGAGAAAAGCCAGCGAAGGCATCGGCCCGGTGGAAATTCTGCGCGGGCGCGTCTGAGCCAAATCCTCAAGATCGAATCCAGCCAGTTCGGCCAGCAAAAGCAGAATCGCATAGGCCATCGGCTCGGGAGCCTCAAACGGGAATAGCTGATGACGTCGCGAATTGCAAAGGCGATGTGTGGCGACGATGTTCTCGCGTGTGTCCTTGCCACCGTCGCGCCGAGCTAGCAGATGCTCCGCAGTGACATCGCCGTGCATGGGCCGCAGGCAGTAGTAGCAGAGGCCGCCCTGATCACGACAAGCGGCCCGCCTCAAGTATTGAATACGAAAATTAACCCACATTGGGGAACTCCTAAGGTTGAACTTTGGAAGTCCCCGGTTACGCGTGTTGCGTCTGGCGGGCGCCGGTCCGGTTGGCTTTCGGCGGGTGCATTCATGTGAACGCACGGTCGGGGCAACGGCCCCGAGCAAGGAAAGTCTATGGCATGTTTCTTTGAATAGCAACGCAGCCAACCGCCCCGTCAATTTCGGAATACAACTTGTTGCAACTCGTGCAGAATGTGGCGCGTTATCACTCTGTCGGCAGGCAATCGATGCGCGCTTTGGCTCTGTTCACTTTGGTTTTCACAATTTCGGCAGGCGCCACGACAGAAAGTCCAGACGGCCTTGCCTTAAAACGTTGTGACGGGGCCAAAGGCCCACTCAGCCAAGTCCTCGCGATTTGTGATGATTCGCTGAAAGAGCCGAGCCTCACCGTGCGCACACGTGCACGCATCCATGCCGTGCGCGGCAATGCCTACCGACGCAGCGGGGATTTCAAGAACGCGATGTCCGAGTATGAGGAGTCGCTTCGAATCGATCCACTCTACCCATACGGCTACAACAATCGCGGCGCCCTATGGAACATCGCTGGCGAGCCACGCAAGGCTCTGCCGGAATTTAATAAAGCTATCGAGCTCGATCCAAAAAATCCAAATTTCCTCTCCAATCGCGGAGCCACTTGGGACAAGCTGGGCGATCAAAGCAAGGCTTTGGCCGACTACAACGAAGCCATCCGTCTCGGGCCATTGACCTCGCACGCTCACATGGGCCGCGCAACAATTTTGGTGGACCGGGGCGACTACAAGAATGCAATCGCCGACAACACCGAAGCGATCCGGATCGAGCCAGACGACCCGAAAATTTTCAACAATCGTGGAGTCGCCTGGCTGAAGCTGAAGGATTACTCCAAGGCAATGGCAGACTTCGACGCAGCGATCAAGATTTGGCCAACTTTTCCGATGGCGTTGATGAACCGCGGTACTGTATGGAATGCACTGGAAAAGTACGACAGAGCCATAGCTGACTTCGACCTCGCGTTGCGGAGAACGCCTGAGTTTCCCGCCGCCCTTGCTGGTAGAGCGTTCGCTTGGTCGGTCAAAGGCGATCTCGACAAGTCAATAGCTGATTACAGCGAAGCGATACGCCTGTACCCAGACTACGGAACGTACTACTTGGATCGCGCCGAAGTGTGGCGTCGCATGGGCATGCTCGCAGCCGCAAAGGACGACAAGGAATACGCATATCGGCTCGATCCATCATTGAAACCGGCGCAATCAAAGTAGCATTAACAAACGCAGGTTTCGATCATTAGACATGCTCGCGCGAACATGCAGATGCGGCGCATCCAACAGCGGGCCCGCTACGTCGGTTTCAGACACTCGGCAAGCGCCGCGCGTAATTCACCCTCGTAGCCCTCGCGCAGTTCAATCTCAGCCATTGCCGAAGCGCTGAATCGGTCGAGGTCCACGCCAGGCGACAGCGCCTCGGTCGGCATGGCTGGGCGCGCAGGCACATCCACACGGCATTCCACCGGGATCGGCACCTTCACCGTTTGAATCGGAGCCACCCCGCACGCGGCGAGTGAGCCGGCAACGGCCACGACAGCTGCCAGGAGCGCACATCGCTTCATGGCTGCGCCCTCCCCCTCAACCATCCATCGACGCGAACCTGCGCGCTCACACAGGCGTTGCCAGGGACGGCAGGCGGCGTGCTCAGGATGGTGTTCGCAGCCTGCTGCCGCCCGGTTGCCGCGGTGCGTGCTGCAGCCTGCGCCTTCTTCGCCTCGGCGCCGCGCTTGTCAGCCAGGTCGCGAAGGTCTTTCTTCAGTCGCATCACTACAGGCTGAGGCCGCGGCCCGGGCGTTGTCGCGCTCGACAAGCGTCGTCGCCGACTTCTCGCGCGCGCCCACCCATGCCCAGCCGAGTGCAGCATTGCCCGCCACACTCAGGCCGAGCGCAACCAACAAGGTTTGCATCAGGCTCATTTGCTCAGCACCTTCAAGGCGCGATCCGTCGCCGCCTTGCGCTCATGCGGGTATGCCCTTGCGCCAATGGTGATCGATGCCGCCGATCACGGTGTGCCTCAACGCCGCAGCCGCCTGTTCATCGTCGGAACGCGCAGCAAGCACCCCATCTCCCTGAAGTTGCCCCAGCGCGAGCACATTCCCGCGAGCGCCATCGTGAACTTCGACACGGGAGCATGGTCGCCCATCCGCACCGCGAAGCGCAGCCTGGCGACTCTTCGGCGCATCCATCAAGGCCGCCGGGACCTCGGCTGCGGTCGCTTCCTCATTCCGTACTACGGCAGCGGCTCCGGCCTCACCGGGCGAAGCATCCACAAGCCCATCGGCACCATCACCACAGTTGACCGCTGGGGCGTTGTGCGCGGCAACCGCATGCGGATGCTGCAGGCGGACGAAGCGCGCGCCGCGATGGGCTTCCCATCCGACTACCAACTTCCATCGCAGCACAAGGCGGCAATGCACATGCTCGGCAACGCCGTGTGCCCGCCTGTCGCACGCGACGTGATTGCCAGCCTCTTGGAGGCCGCATGAAGCGCCGCCCGCACATCCCGCGCGTGAACCCGGCCATCTGGGAACAGCTCATCGCTGCGCGCCAAGACACGCCCACGGAGGCGGTCACGGAGGCAATGACGAAACTGCACGATGCCTTCTGCCGGCTCCGCGCAGGCAGCACCGATGACGACACGTTCGACCGCCTCGCGGCCTGCATCAATGTCGGTCTCGTGCGCGCCGAACAGATCGACCCGGTATGCGTCGCCCCAATGGTAGCCGCGCGTGATGCGCTGATCCGCTGCGACGGCATCCGCGGCCGGCATGGCCGGTATGGCTTCGACGGGCCCGGCCTGCAGGCCGTCGCCGCCGCGCTCGATGTCTACGAGGAAATCTTGCGCAACAGCACGCCGCAGCAGATGCGTGAGGCCATGACGGCATCGATCGCGCTCATGCGCCGCCAAGCCGAGGCAGGAGGAATTCCACATGGCCTGTGATATCTGCGGCAAGACCGGCACCCGCTTGGCCGATCTCCTCGACTCGTACAAGACCGACGACATTCAGTCCATCTGCCCCGAATGCGAGAAGGCGGTCGACGCACAGAAGCGCAAACTTCAAACTTGGACGGCGACTCTGCTCAACCGGCTCCTCAAGCGCTTCGTGCAGGTACGCAGGAGCATGTCATGAAGACGTCAGGGCCACATTCGACGAAAGGCTTTCCTGAGCGAGTCCCCAAGGCGCGTCGGGGAGCCATCTTGTTCACGAAGTTCCGCCACCTCACGGGTGAAACTCAGTGCGGACCGAAAGTCGTTCAGGGCGTGCTGAGCTGTGACAGCCATGGTCTCGATGTTCGCCAGTTCCTCGAGCAGGCCGTCGGTAGCGCTCAGCCCTGGCCCATGATCGCCGCGTGCATCAGCAGACCAATCTATTGTCGGCAGGAGAGCTCCGACCCTTTCAAGCCTGGAGCAGAGGTCAGCAAGGTCTTCGGCGCCGGTCAGAGGCGACGCGGTCAACCTTATCAACTGTTCTTCGGAAGGCACCGGCACTGCCAGCACCTGATTGACCGCCCCGACGAAACTCAGAAGTCCGTTGGGGTGCGTCGCAATCTCCCGGTGCGAGAGGCGAACCGCCGTGATCGCGGCGCGAATATTCAGAAGCTTCGTTCCAACAAGGGCGGCCGTTACACCAGCGGCTGCGATCGCTTCTCTTCGTCGCTGTCGCTCTTCAGTTCTTGCGATCCGAATGGCAGCAAGAATCGCGGCGACCGAGCCGATGGCCTGAACCCACGCGGGCAAGTCGATAGTCATCTGACGTCAATTGCCAGGGGCCAGATCCCAGCGGGACTGCACCGAGTACAGCACTTGGAGCACCCACGCTTCGTAACCACCCGCGTTGCTGAAGACTTCCATCGTCCAGTTGCTTCCGTTCGGCTCGCGCTGCCCCGCGGCATAAGCGGTAGGCATCGGCACGGTGATCTCTGCGCCGTCGGCGCGCACCTCTTCACCCTCGTGGATGCGCCGATGTACTTCTGCTCGAATTTCTTCAGCGCTGTGTTCTTCCCGGTCGGCTGTGGCCATGGCCGTCTCCTTTTGAAAGCCGCAGTATGACGGTGTACGTCGACGACATGAAGGTCGCCTTCGGGCGGACGGTGATGTGCCACATGCTGGCCGACACCGACGAAGAGCTGCACTCAATGGCCGAACGCATCGGCGTGCAGCGCAAGTGGTGGCAGAGCCCGGCGAAGATCAGCGACAGCCACAACGACATCGCGCTCGGCAAGTGCACGCTGGCTGTGAAGGCGGGCGCTGTCGAGATCTCGTGGCTGCAGGCCAGCGCGATGAATCTGCGCCGGCGCATCACCGGGCGGCTCGGGCCCGCAGCCGACGCTTTGAGCTGGCTCAATCAGCACAAATTCCAACGTCGTGCCGCTGCTGATTCAGCGTCGCACGCGAAAGTGCCACTGTGCGACAGGTCAAAGGAACTCTCATGAAATGCCCGGCTTGCACGAGCACCGAGCAACGCGTGCTCTCCACGCGCAGTGGGGACTCGAAGATCACCCGCCTCCGCAACTGCGACGCCTGCGCCTACCGCTGGAACACCGTCGAGATCGACGCACAGAATCTCAACCGCATGGAGTCGGCCGTCGCCGCCGTGCGGACCTTCACCAGCTTGTCCAAGGAACTCGACGATGCCGCGGCCGCGCACGGTTAACAAGAAGATTCCCGATCTGCCGCGCGGGATGCGCAAGGTCGATGGGATCTGGTACTGGCGCGGCACCGACGGCCTCACGAAAGAGATCGAGGTCAAGCTGCGGGCCGCGGGCATCAAGGTGAACTGCGGCACCACCCCAGTCCTGGCGCGGTTGTGGTGGGAGAAGCACGTGTCGCCTGCGTTGGTGGCCGCCGTGCCCGATGACGACGTGGTCGGTACCGTCGAGGAAATCATCCGAAAGTACGAGGCCGACGAGTTTCCCACCATCAAGCGCGAGAAGACCAAAGAAGAATACGAGGATCGCATCCGGCGCCTGCGTGAGGCGTTTCGCACGAAGCGCTACCCGAAGAACGAACTGCAGGCCCTGCTGCCGGGCTACATGAGCGCGGTGACCATCACGCAGCACCTGCACGACAACCGCGACCGCGCGTCGTCAGCCAACAAGGACATCCAACTGCTGTCGCGCATGTTCCGCCTGGCGCGAGTGCGCTGGGGCCTGACCACCTTCAACCCGTGCGAGGGCATCGAGTACTTGCCGGAAACGCCTCGCGACCAGTACGTCAGCGACCAGCGCTACTGCCAGATCTACGAGGCGGCGAGTCCGGTGCTGCAGTGCATGCTCGAGATCAGCACCCAGACCGGCGCGCGGGCCGGCATGATCTTCGACATCAGGATCGGCGACTTCAACGAAGACCGCATCGAACTGCGCGTGACGAAGAAGCGCAACGAAAAGGGCCACGTGACGAAGACCTACGCCATGACGCCCGACCTCTGGCGGGCGCTGACGCGCGCGCTCGAGCTGAGAAAGAAGAACCGCGGCGGCGCGGCAAGTCTGCCCAGCGACTACCTGTTCATCACGAAGCAGGGCAACCCGTACGGCAAGGAAGCGTTCAAGAGCCTGTGGCGCGTGGTGCGCACGAAGCTCAGCCTGGCGGCCCGGGAGATCACGTTCCACGACATGCGTGCGAAGGCGGCCTCAGACGCCGACTCGGACGTTGCCGCGCAGGAGTTGCTGCACCACGAAGACGTGAAGGTCACGAAGCGCGTCTACCGTCGCAAGGTGCCCGTCGGGACCCCCTTGCCATCTGCAATTGGGGGGCGTGGAGAGGGCTGAAAACCTCTGGGTTTGTCAGAACCACCTCTCATTTGTCAGACGCAAAGAAAAACGGGTCAGAGCTTTTGGCTCTAACCCGTTGATCTATCTACTGATTTTGGTCGGTGTGAAAGGATTCGAACCTTCGACCCCTTGCACCCCATGCAAGTGCGCTACCAGGCTGCGCCACACACCGAAGCTCTCGATTATAGCGGGCTAAATTCAGTGTCCGACAGTCAGAAGCTCACGAATTTCAAAGAGTTCGCGGCGAAGGTGCAACAACTGCGACAGATCGACGGTCTGCGCGGCCGCCGAGGGCCTCGGTTCCTCGTGCACGGCGGCGTCGAATTCTTCCTGGCCGATCTCGATGGCCTCCAGGCCTTCGAGCGGTACTTCGCCCGCCTTGCGACGGTCGCGCTCGCCCTGCGTGAGTTCCTGCAGCTTGTTGCGCGCACCGCTGATGGTGAAGCCCTGGTCGTAGAGCAGGTCGCGGATGCGGCGAATCATCAGCACTTCGTGGTGCTGGTAGTAGCGGCGGTTGCCGCGCCGCTTCATCGGGCGCAGCTGGGTGAACTCCTGCTCCCAATAGCGCAGCACGTGCGGCTTCACGCCGCAGAGCTCGCCGACCTCACCGATGGTGAAGTAGCGTTTGACGGGAATCGGCGGGAGCGTTTTCTCCATTGAAATCAAGACTGTGCGCGGGAAACCTCATAGATTACTCTACGCGGCCGCACAGCACCAAGCACTATTCCGCGCCCAGGCTCCACTCGACTTCGGAAGTGCCGCCCTGCGGCTCGACGCTGCCCTGGATCTGCTCCTTGAGCTTGGCGCTCGCATGGAAGGTGGCCACGCGGCGCTCGCCGATCGGAATGGCTTCGCCGGTGCGCGGGTTGCGTCCGGGACGCGGCGCCTTCACGCGGATCTGGAAGTTGCCGAAGCCCGAGATCTTCACGTCCGTGCCTTCGATCAGGCTGCTGGCCACGAGCTCGAAGAACGCCTCCACCATGTCCTTCGACTCACGCTTGTTCAGGCCGATCTGCTCGAACAGCAGGTCGGCCAGGTGCGCCTTGGTGAGCGCCGGCGTTTCGAGGGCTTCGAGCGTGAATTCGGCGGCGTTCATCTTCATCCTCTCAAGCGGCCGCCCAGGGTGGCGCCCAGTTGTTCGACGATTGCACGGACAGCGGGTTCGACCTGCTCGTCCGTCAGCGTGGCGGCATCGCTCTGGAAGGTCAGGCGCACGGCCATGCTCTTCTCGCCCGGTGCCAGCGCACCTGGCGCCGCCACGGCGCCTTCGCGCAGGGGCTGCGGACGGTAGATGTCGAACAGCGTCGCATCGCGCAGCAGGCCCGAGGCGGACGCGCCCGCGCGAATAGCCTGCATCAGCGCGTCGTGCGACACCGCTTCGGCCACGACCACCGCGATGTCGCGTTCGACGGCCTGGTGCTTGGGCACCGGCTGCGCCACGGGCACGGGCCGCGCCGTGACGGCGTTGAGGTCGAGTTCGAACAGCACGGGCGCCTGGGTGAAGTCCCACTTCTGGCGCCAGCGCGGATGCAGTTCGCCGATGAAGCCGATGGCCTGGCCGTCGAGCAGCACGCGGGCCGAACGGCCGGGGTGCAGCGCGGGGTGCTCCGCCGCTTCGAAGGTCGGCACGCGCGGCGCGAGCAGCGCTTCGACATCGCCCTTGACGTCGTAGAAGTCGGCGCGCTGCGGCTTGCCGTCCCAGCGCGACGCCTCGGCGTCGCCCCAGGCCAGGCCGGCCACGCGCATGGGCTGGTTCACGCCGCGCACGGTGCTGTCGGTGGTAACGACGCTGTCGTCGCGCAGGAACACGCGGCCCAACTCGAACACGCGCACGCGCGGTGCCTTGCGGTCGAGGTTGAACTTGAGCACCTGCAGCAGCGAGCCGAGCAGCGACGAGCGCATCACGCTCATCTGGCTGGCGATGGGGTTCAGCAGCTTGACCGGGTTGGCGTTGCCCGCCAGGTCCTGCTCCCAGTGCGCTTCGACAAAGCTGAAGTTGATGGTTTCCTGGTAACCCAGCGCTGCAACGCTGCGGCGCACCGCGAAGCGGCTGCGCTGCGCCTCGGGGCGCACGCGGGCCGTGATGGGCGCGAGCGGCGCGGTGGTCGGCAGGTTGTTGAAGCCGATCAGGCGCGCCACTTCTTCGATGAGGTCTTCCTCGATCAGCAGGTCGAAACGGTGCGGCGGCGGCGTGACGGTCAGCGTGCCTTCGCCTTCGGTGATTTCGAAACCGAGGCGGTGGAGTGCGTCGGCGCATTGCGCCTGCGTCAGCGGCATGCCGATGACGCGCGCGGCACGGGCCACGCGCAGCGTGACGGGCGCGGCCTCGGGCAGGCGCAAAGTCTGGTCGTCCATCTTGCCGGCTTCGCCGCCGCAGATCTCGACGACCAGTTGCGTGATGCGCTCGATGATCTGCACCGTGCGGCTCGGGTCGACGCCGCGCTCGTAGCGGTGGCCGGCGTCGGTCGAGAAGTTGAAGCGACGCGAGCGGCCCTGCACAGCCTCGGGCCACCAGAACGCGGCCTCGACGTAGATGTTGCGCGTGTCGTCGGTCACCGAGGTGGCGTCGCCGCCCATGATGCCGGCGAGCGATTCGACCTCGCGGTCGTCGGCGATGACGCCGACCTTTTCGTCGACGGTGATCGTCGTGCCGTTGAGCAGCTTGAGCTGTTCGCCCGCCTTGCCCCAGCGCACCGTGAGGCCGCCGTGGATCTTGTCGAGGTCGAAGATATGGCTGGGCTGGCCGTACTCGAACATCACGTAGTTCGAGATGTCGACCAGCGGCGTCACGCTGCGCTGGCCACAGCGCGCGAGGCGCTCGACCATCCACGCGGGCGTGGCGACCTTGGTGTTCACGCCGCGCACGATGCGGCCCGAGAAGCGGCCGCACAGGTCGGGTGCCTCGACCTTGACCGGCAGCACATCGGAGAACGACGTGGCCACGGGCGCAATGGCCGGCGTCTTCAGCGGTGCGCCGGTGAGTGCGGCGAGTTCGCGCGCCACGCCGTACACGCTCAGGCCGTGCGCCAGGTTCGGCGTGAGCTTGAGCGTGAGCAGCGCGTCGTCGAGCTTGAGCACGTCGCGCACATCGGCACCGAGGGGCGCGTCGGCGTCGAGTTCGAGCAGACCGCCGTGGTCTTCGCTCAGTTTCAGCTCGCGCGCCGAGCACAGCATGCCCTGGCTCTCGACGCCGCGCAGCTTGCCCAGCTTGATGAGGAAGGGCTTGCCGTCTTCACCCGGCGGCAGTTCGGCGCCGACGAGGGCGCACGGCACCTTGATGCCGACGCGCGCATTGGGCGCGCCGCACACGATGTTCAGCAAAGCGCCCTGCCCCACGTCGACCTGGCACACGCGCAGGCGATCGGCATTCGGGTGCTGCTCGGCTTCCTTGATTTCGCCGACCACGATGCGCGTGAAAGGCGGCGCCACCGGACGGCGCTCTTCGACTTCGAAGCCGCCCATGGTGAGCGTTTCGGCCAGTGCGGCGCTGTCGAGGGGCGGGTTGCAGAACTCGCGCAGCCAGGATTCCGGGAATTGCATCTCTTCGATCTCGATCTGGTTTTTTTATCTGTGGAAAGGACGTGCTTACTGGAACTGCGAGAGAAAACGCAGGTCGCCGTCGAAGAACAGGCGCAGGTCGTTCACGCCGTAGCGCAACATGGTGAGCCGATCGGGGCCCATGCCGAAAGCGAAGCCGATGTAGCGCTCAGGGTCGAGGCCCATATTGCGCACGACGTTCGGGTGCACCTGGCCGGAGCCGGCGACTTCGAGCCAGCGGCCGGCCAGCGGGCCGCTCGCGAACTGGATGTCGATCTCGGCGCTCGGCTCGGTGAACGGAAAGAAGCTCGGGCGGAAGCGCAGCACGAGGTCGTCGCGCTCGAAGAAGGTGCGACAGAAGTCGGTGAAGACGACCTTCAGGTCCTTGAAGCTGACGTTCTCGCCGAGCCACAGGCCTTCGCACTGGTGGAACATGGGCGAGTGGGTGGCGTCGCTGTCGACGCGGTAGGTGCGCCCGGGCGCGATCACGCGGATCTCGGGCGCCTTCACGGTGCCGGTGGTGTCGGCAGCAGCAGCGGCGAACTCGGCCGCGTACTTCTTGGTGTGCTGGTGGGCGTAGCGCACCTGCATCGGGCTGGTGTGCGGACGCAGGTTGTAGGGAATGCCGTCGTCGCCCTTGAGGTCGACGTAGAAGGTGTCCTGCATCGAACGCGCCGGGTGGTTGGGCGGGTTGTTGAGCGAGGTGAAGCTGTGCCAGTCGCTCTCGATCTCGGGGCCGTCGGCCACGTCGAAGCCCATGCTCGAGAAGATTTCCTCGATGCGCTCCAGCGTGCGGCTCACGGGGTGCAGTCCGCCGCCGGCGCGGTGGCGGCCGGGCAGGCTCACGTCGAGCGCTTCGGCGCGCAGCTGCAGCGAGAGTTCTTCGTCGGCGAGTTGCTGGCGGCGGTCGGTCAGTGCGGCCTCGATGGCCTGCTTGCCGACGTTGATCGCGGCGCCGCGGGACTTCTTCTCTTCGACACTCAGCGCGGCCATGCCCTTCATCAGCTCGGTGATGCGGCCCGACTTGCCAAGGAACTGGGCCTTGGCGTTTTCGAGCTCTGCGGGCGTTTTCGCTTCGGCGAAGGCGGCGCGTGCGGTGTCGACCAGGGAGTCCAACTCGTTCATAGCAACAAAAATCTTCGAGGGGAAATAAAAAAGAGCTGGAGCCTTTTCAAGCGCCAGCCCTTGAGCCGTGGGCGCAAGAAGCCGTCCGGAGACGGCAACCTGCTGTGCAAAATCAAGCAGCCAGCTTGGCCTTGACCTGCTCCACGATGCCGGCAAAAGCGGCCTTGTCGTGCACGGCGATGTCCGCAAGCATCTTGCGGTCGATCTCGATACCGGCCTTGCGGATGCCGTTGGCGAACTGGCTGTAGGTCAGGCCCAGTTCACGCGAGGCGGCGTTGATACGCGCGATCCACAGCTGACGGAACACGCGCTTCTTGGTACGGCGGTCACGGTAGGCATATTGCCCAGCCTTCATCACCGCCTGTTTGGCGACGCGGAAGACATTACCGCGGCGACCGCGAAAACCCTTGGCGAGTGCGAGAACTTTTTTGTGGCGGGCGCGAGCCGTTACACCACGTTTGACGCGAGGCATGTGTGTACTCCTTGTTCGTCTGAGTTAAATGCCACGACCGGGCAGCATGGCGGCGACAGAAACCATGTTGGTCTCATGCACTGCGACTGCACCACGCAGGTGACGCTTGTTCTTGGTGGTCTTCTTCGTCAAGATGTGACGCTTGAAGGCTTGACCGCGCTTGACGGTGCCACCGGGACGAACGCGGAAACGTTTTTTCGCGCTGCTCTTGGTCTTCATTTTGGGCATGTGAATGCTCCTTTAGTTTGTGCTCGTGAGGCGCCGCGGATACTCCACGGACTTGTTGGCCCCGAGACACTTCTTTATCTCGCCCCCGCCTGCACTTCTTTCGAAATGCGGGCCAGGGCGAAATCCCTTCAAAACCCGTCTACTGCAAATGCCTCAGGCGGTTGCCGTGGGCGCTGCTGCCGGCGCAGCATCTGCTGCCGGCTTCGGCGCCGCGCCGCCAACCTTCTTGCGGCCCGGAGCGATCATCATGATCATCTGACGGCCTTCCAGCTTCGGGAACTGCTCGACCATGATCGTGTCGCCCAGCTCGTCGCGAATGCGCTGCAAGAGTGCCAGACCGAGCTCCTGGTGCGTGATCTCGCGGCCGCGGAAGCGCAGCGTGATCTTGCATTTGTCGCCCTCTTCAAGAAAGCGCCTGATGTTGCGCATCTTGATGTTGTAGTCGCCATCGTCGGTACCGGGCCGGAACTTGATTTCCTTGACCTCGATGACCTTCTGCTTCGACTTCGCCTCGGCTGCCTTCTTCTGCTCGTGGTACTTGAACTTTCCGTACTCGATCAGGCGGCACACGGGCGGATTGGCCGCAGCAACGACCTCCACCAGATCCACGTCAGCCTCACCCGCAAGGCGCAAGGCTTCGGAAAGGCTCATGACACCCAATGGCTCGTTTTCCGGGCCGACCAGGCGGACTTCCGGGGCCATGATTTCCCGGTTCAGGCGGTGTTGGCGTTCCTCGCGGTGGCGGCGGTCGCGAAATGCAGTAGCGATGGTCAGAATCCTTCAAAGTTTGCTACAAAATCTGTAGCGATCGCCGCTCAGTCTTCGCGGACAGGCGGCACGAGATGGCAGAGAAACATATGGGGTGTTTCAGAGACAAATCAACGCTTGTCAGCAACGTCCTGGACGAGCCGTTGCGTGAACGATTCGAGGGACATTGCACCGAGGTCTTGATTGCCCCGGGCGCGCACTGCGACGGCACCTGCTTCCTTTTCCTTGTCACCCACGACGAGGATGTAAGGGAGCTTTTGCAACGAATGCTTCCGTATTTTATACGTAATCTTTTCGTTGTGCAGATCCAGCTGAACTCTAAGCCCTTGATTTTGCAGCGTTTTCGCAACTTGCGCCGCGTAGTCGGCCTGTCCTTCGCTGATATTGAGCACCGCCACCTGCACCGGAGCGAGCCACGCGGGCATGGCGCCGGAGTGGTGTTCGATCAGCATGCCGATGAAGCGCTCGAGGCTGCCGACGATGGCGCGGTGCAGCATCACCGGGTGGGCCCGACCGCTCGATTCCGTGACGTACTCCCCGCCCAGTCGCTCGGCCGTGTTGAAGTCGACCTGCATCGTGCCGCATTGCCAGTGGCGGCCGATGGCGTCGCGCAGCGTGTACTCGATCTTCGGGCCGTAGAAGGCGCCGTCGCCGGGCGAGATGACGAAGTCCACGCCCGAGCGGCGCAGCGATTCCATCACCGCGTGCTCGGCCTTGTCCCACAGCTCGTCCGAGCCGACGCGGTTCTCGGGCCGCGTCGCGACCTTGTAGAGGATGTCCGTGAAGCCGAAGTCGGCATAGACCTTCTGCAGCTGCGCCGTGTAGGCGATGCATTCGTCGAGGATCTGGTCTTCCGTGCAGAAGATGTGGCCGTCGTCCTGCGTGAAGCCGCGCACGCGCATGATGCCGTGCAGCGCGCCGCTGGGTTCGTTGCGGTGGCACTGGCCGAACTCGCCGTAGCGCAGCGGCAGGTCGCGGTAGCTGCGCAGGTCGCTCTTGAAGATCAGCACGTGGCCCGGGCAGTTCATCGGTTTGAGCGCGTACTCGCGCTTCTCCGACTCCGTCGTGAACATGTTGTCGCGGTAGTTCTGCCAGTGGCCCGTCTTCTCCCACAGGCTCTTGTCCAGGATCTGCGGGCCCTTCACTTCCCAGTAGCCCGTGTCGCGGTAGATGCCACGCATGTACTGCTCGACCTGCTGCCAGACCGCCCAGCCCTTGGGGTGCCAGAACACCACGCCCGGCGCCACTTCGTCGATGTGGAACAGGTCGAGTTCCTTGCCCAGCTTGCGGTGGTCGCGCTTCTCGGCTTCCTCGATGCGCTGGATGTACTGGTCCAGCTGCTTCTTGTCGGCCCAGGCCGTGCCGTAGATGCGCTGCAGCTGCTCGTTCTTGGCGTCGCCGCGCCAGTAGGCGCCGGCCAGCTTCGTGAGCTTGAAGACCTTCAGGAAACGCGTGTTCGGCACGTGCGGGCCGCGGCACATGTCGACGTATTCCTGGTGGTAGTACAGGCCCATGGCCTGCTCGTCGGGCATGTCTTCGACGAGGCGCAGCTTGTAGTCCTCGCCGCGCGACTTGAAGACCTCGATGACTTCCGCACGCGGCGTCATCTTCTTGATCACGTCGTAGTCCTGCGCGATCAGCTCGCGCATGCGCGCCTCGATGGCGGCCATGTCCTCGGGCGTGAACGGGCGCTCGAACGAGATGTCGTAGTAGAAGCCTTCGTCGATCACGGGCCCGATCACCATCTTGGCCGTCGGGTACAGCTGTTTCACCGCATGGCCGACCAGGTGGGCCGTCGAGTGGCGGATGATCTCCAGGCCCTCGTCGTCCTTGGGCGTGATGATCTGCAGCCTGGCGTCGCGGTCGATGACGTCGCTGGCATCGACGAGCTTGCCGTCGATCTTGCCGGCCACCGTCATCTTGGCGAGGCCGGGGCCGATGGACTGGGCCACTTCGGCCACCGAAACCGGGCCGGGGAACTCGCGGCGCGAGTTGTCGGGGAGCGTGATCTGGATCATGTGAAAACCTCGGGGAGAAAAACAAAAAAGCGCGGTGGATGCCGCGCTTTGCTTGGTTGGTGCGCTGGAAAAACCAGCGAGCGCGGGGCTACCGGCCCTTTCCTTCGAAGAAGAAAAAGCCGCTGAATCCTTGCGGGGTAGTTCGCGGTGTCATAACCAAGGTGCCTTTCTCGCTCTTGTTGAGTGCAGAGTGGGCGATTCTAGCCGCTGCCCGCTTCAGCCGCGCGCCTCGAACAGGAGGCTGGAAACGCACTGCCCGACCGGCCCGTCGCGGTCGTGCAGCTGCCCGACGGCATAGCCCGTGCCCATCGGGCCCGCAAGCGTGAGGGCATCGACCAGCACCCAGTCGCCGCGCGGCGCCCGCCGCAGATTGATCGTCAGGTCGGCATTGACGAAGCCCAGCCGCGCCGGATGCGCCCACTGCGAGATACCCGCCACGAGATCGGCCGCCGAGGCCACCTGGGCCAGCGGCGATGCGGCCTCGGCGTCGACCAGCGACCGGCCCAGGCGCAACCATGCCGCAGCCGGGCCGGGCTCGAGAATCTGCCCGCGTGCCATGCGCACGTCCACGCCGGCAAAGAACGGGCTCATGCGGGACGCTGCCGCGGGAATGGGCGCGCCCTCTTCCGGCGGTGCGAACGTCGCGGCGGCGAAGGCGTCGGCGGCCGGCAGTGCGGGCGTCTGCCCGCTGCGCAGCAGCAAGGCGGTGCAACGCAGCACGGACTTGCCATCCTGGACCATGTCGAACGCCACCGTGCGCGCCTTGGCGCCGTCGCGCAGCAGGGTGAATTCGAGCGTGATCGGCGCCCGGGTCGCCGGGCGCCAGAAATCGAAGCCCAGCCGCGCCACCTCGCGGCCACCGCTTGCCTCGTGCGCCTGGAGCGCGCGCACGAGCAGCGCGGCAGTCGCGCTGCCCTGCAGGGCGTCGGCGGACCACGGGCCGATGGCCGCCTCGGTGGGCACGAAGCGTTCGCCATCGCTGACGAACACCGGGTCGCCGATAGGTGTCGTCATGGGCTGCACCTGCACGCTCACGACGCCGCGGCCGCCACGTTCTTGAGGCCCAGCACCTCGATCGGCTCGATCGAGGGCGGCCCGGCGAACAGCTCGGGCGCCTGCGCCATCAGGGCCTGGGCAATCGGGCCGCTCAGGTGCGCCTGGCGACCGGCTTCGTCCTCGAACGCATCGAACACGCCGAAGGTGCTGGGCGACAGCCGCAGCGCAAACCAGATCGGCGTGGTCTTTTCCTCGCGCGCCATGGCCAGGCCGGCCTCGAGGAATTGCTGGACGGCGGCTTCCTTGCCGGGCTCGGCCTCGAGGCGGGCGAACAGTGCGAACTTGATCATGGGACATCTCCTGGGGTGGACAACAACGGCGCACGGGATTGCGCGGCGCTGGCATGGACTCTAGGCAAGCCCCGCCCTCTGGGCCATTGGCTTTTTTGACATCTTTGGTATCGTTATTGCCATGAAACTCGATGTCCTCGCCCTCGACGGCGTGTTCGACTCCGGCCTGGCCACGGTGCTCGATGTCTTCACCACCGCGAACGAACTCGCCGCCATGCTGCAACTCGACGTGGCGCCTTTCGACGTCACCATCGTGGGCACCCGCAAGCGCGTGCGCACCGCCCAGGGTTTCACCGTGCCGGTGACGCACACGCTGGCCGACACCGGCGCCGCCACCGACTGGCTCGTCGTTCCGGCGCTCGGCTGCAAGATGCCCGAGACGCTGGAGCCTGCCCTGCAACGCGCCGACGTCCGCGATGCCTGCGCGGCACTGCGCGCGCGTGCCGAAGACGGCGGCTGCATCGCCGCCGCGTGCATCGGCACCTTCGTGCTGGCGGAAGCCGGCGTGCTCGCGGGCCACAAGGCGACCACCACCTGGTGGCTGGCCACGCTCTTCCGGCAGCGCTACCCGGCAGTGCTGCTCGACGATTCGCGCATGCTGGTCAGCTCGGGGCCGCTCGTCACGGCGGGCGCGGCGCTGAGCCACGTCGACATGGCGCTGTGGCTGGTGCGCCAGGCCAGCCCCGAACTCGCGGCGCTGGTCGCGCGCTACCTCATCGTGGACTCGCGCCCGTCGCAGTCGGCCTACGTGATCTCCGACCACCTCTCGCATGCCGACCCGCTGGTGGAGCGCTTCGAGCGCTGGGCGCGCGGGCGGCTGGCCGAGGGTTTCTCGCTCGACGAAGCGGCGCAGGCCGCGGGCACCAGCAAGCGCACGCTGGCCCGGCGCATGCAGCAAGTGCTGGGCAAGAGCCCGCTGTCGTACGTGCAGGACCTGCGCGTCGAACGCGCCGTGCACCTGCTCAAGACCAGCAACAAGAGCCTCGAGCAGATCGCGGGCATGGTCGGCTACGCGGACGGCGTCACCTTGCGCACGCTGCTGCGCCAGCGGCTGGGGCGCGGCGTGCGCGAGGTGCGCCTCGAAGCCTGAGCCTCGCCCGTCGAGCGCCCACGAAAAAGCCCGGCACGAGGCCGGGCTTGGGGGCGACAGCGCAACGCGCCGTCACTCAGCGATCAACGAAGGCAGCTCAGTGGAACTGTTCTTCTTCGGTCGAACCGGTCAGCGCCTTCACGCTGGACGAGCCGCCCTGGATCACGGTGGTCACGTCGTCGAAGTAGCCGGCGCCGACTTCCTGCTGGTGCGACACGAAGGTGTAGCCCTTGTCGCGTGCGGCGAACTCGGGTTCCTGCACCATGTTCACGTAGTGCTTCATGCCTTCGCCGTTGGCATACGCGTGGGCGAACTGGAAGGTGTTGAACCAGTTGATGTGGATGCCGGCCAGCGTGATGAACTGGTACTTGTAGCCCAGTGCCGACAGGTCTTCCTGGAACGAGGCGATCTGCTTGTCGTCCAGGTTCTTCTTCCAGTTGAACGACGGCGAGCAGTTGTACGACAGCAGCTTGCCGGGGCAGGCGGCGTGCACGGCTTGCGCGAATTCACGGGCAAAGCCGATGTCCGGCACGCCGGTTTCGCACCACACCAGGTCGGCGTACGGGGCGTAGGCGACGCCGCGGCTGATGGCTTGCTCCAGGCCGTTCTTGACGCGGTAGAAGCCTTCTTGCGTGCGCTCGCCGGTCAGGAAGGGCTTGTCGTTGGCGTCGTGGTCGGACGTGATCAGGTTCGCGGCTTCCGCATCGGTGCGGGCAAGGACGATGGTCGACACGCCCATGACGTCGGCGGCGAAACGCGCCGAGATCAGCTTCTCGCAGGCTTCCTGCGTCGGCACGAGCACCTTGCCGCCCATGTGACCGCACTTCTTGACGGCCGCCAGCTGGTCTTCGAAGTGCACACCGGCAGCGCCCGACGCGATCATGTTCTTCATCAGTTCGAAGGCGTTCAGCACGCCGCCGAAGCCGGCTTCCGCGTCCGCGACGATCGGCAGGAAGTAGTCGATGAATTCCTTGTCGCCCGGGTTGATGCCGCGGCCCCACTGGATTTCGTCAGCGCGCTTGAAGGTGTTGTTGATGCGACGGACCATCGTCGGCACCGAGTCGTAGGCGTACAGCGACTGGTCGGGGTACATCGTTTCCGAGGTGTTGCCGTCGGCGGCGACTTGCCAACCCGACAGGTACACGGCTTCGAGGCCTGCCTTGGCCTGCTGCATCGCCTGGCCGGCGGAGATCGCGCCGAAGGCGTTCACGTAACCCTTCTTGGCACCGCCGTTGATCTTGGCCCAGAGCTTTTCAGCGCCGCGCTTGGCCAGCGTGTGCTCGATGGGGAGCGAACCGCGCAGGCGAACCACGTCGGCTGCGCTGTAGCCGCGCTTCACGCCCTTCCAGCGGGGGTTGGTGGCCCAGTCCTTTTCGAGGGCGGCAATTTGCTGTTCGCGGCTCAGTTGTTCGTTCAGGGTCTGGGGCATGGTCACTCCGTGAGGTTGATTGAAGGTTGGCGTTGCGGCCGTGGTGTTACTGTAATCCGATTGCGGACTCTTATGTCTTATAGAAGACATATTTTTGAACCAACAAAATCAACAACTTACAGATATATTTCTCAATGAGAAATTATTTTTCTCATATCGAGAAAAAATATTGCGGCGCAGCAGTTTGAAGTTTCGCGATGCGGAATTGCTCTTTCGGTTGTGAAAACCTGCGCCTATCCCGCGATGCCCGCCGCATGCGCGATCCAGTCGCCGCTGTCGATCACGTGGCGGCCCGCGATGCGCGTCGGATGGATCTCGTAGACCAGGCAGTCGATCGATTGCGCGCCCACCACCACGCGCACGCGGCGCCGGATGTACTCGCCCGAATCGTCGTCGGCCACTTCCTCGAGCCGGTCGAGTTCGCGCTCGACCTGCGGCGCGACGCGATAGACCTCGCCCTTCACGCGCCCCGCGCCACCGAGCACCACGCCCGGGTACGCGCCCAGGTCGTACAGCGTGCCCGCGATGACGGCCCCGCCGACGAACACCGGCGCCGGCCGGTAGCGCGCGATGTCGTTGCGCCCGCCGCGCCGCAGCGTGCCGTAGACAAGAACGTGGGGCATCATCGAATCCATCCGATCAACAACCAGCGCCCAGTCTATTGAACCCCGCCGCTTCCACCTCCGGCCGCCTCGTGGCCTACGGCTGCCTGGCCTTGAGCATGTCGCTCGTCGGCATCTACGTCGCCCTCTCCAAGCCGCTGGTGGCAGCCTTCCCGGTGCTGCTGCTGGCTTGGCTGCGCTTCGGCATCGCGGCACTCGCCATGCCGCATTGGCTCCAGCCCACGCCCGACGAGCCGCCCATGAGCGCACGCACGCGCGGGCTCGTGTTCCTCGAGTCCTTCCTCGGCAACTTCCTGTTCTCGATCTGCATGCTGTTCGGCGTAAGCCTCACGAGCGCGGTGTCGGCGGGCGTGATCATGGCGTCGATCCCCGCCGTGGTCGCGGTGGCGAGCTGGCTCTTCCTGCGCGAGCGCATCACGGCGCGCATCGGGCTGGCCATCGGCTGCGCCGCGCTCGGCATCGGCCTGCTCGCTTTCACGCCGACGCATGCACCGGCCACCACCGGCAGTACGGTCGGCGCACCGTCGATGCCCTGGCTGGGCAACCTGCTCGTGTTCTGCGCGGTGCTCTGCGAGGCCGCCTACGCTGTGATCGGCAAGTCGCTCACCGGCAAGCTGGGGCCCAAGCGCATCGCGTCGCTCATCAACCTGTGGGGCTTCGTGCTGTCGATGCCCTTCGGCATCTGGTTCGCGCTGCAGTTCGACTTCACCGCCGTGCGCTTCGGCACCTGGGCGCTGCTGGTCGCCTACGCACTGGCCGCCAGCATCTGGACCGTGTGGCTGTGGATGACCGGACTTCGCCACGTACCAGCGGCACAAGCGGGTGTCTTCACTGTGCTGCTGCCCGTCAGCGCGGCGCTCGTGGGCGTGCTCGTGCTCGGGGAAAACCTCACTTCGCCGCAGCTGCTTGCCTTCGCGATCGCCCTCGTGGGCGTGGTGCTGGCGACGTGGCCGGGGCGACGAACGTGAACAACGTCCCTTCCCCCCTCTGAAAAAACAACAGCTCCCAATGAAAAAAGCGCTTTTTCCCTTGGAAACGCGTTTTTTCTCATTTAGCATCCGCATTGCCACTGGAGACGCAAGTTTTTCATTGGTGAACGTTCAACCAAAAAAGGAAATCAACCATGGCAACTGCAAAGAAGGCTCCGGCCAAGAAAGCTCCGGCAAAGAAGGCCGCTCCCGCAAAGAAGGCTGCGGCTCCTGCAAAGAAGGCCGCTCCGGCCAAGAAGGCAGCGGCGCCCGCCAAGAAGGCTGCTCCTGCAAAGAAGGCTGCACCGGCGAAGAAGGCTCCTGCAAAGAAGGCCGCTCCCGCCAAGAAGCGCACCCCCAACGCTGCGTTCATGAAGGCCCTGACCCCCAGCCCGGCCCTGGCCGCTGTGGTCGGTTCGACGCCTCTGCCGCGCACCGCTGTGGTGAGCAAGCTGTGGGACTACATCAAGAAGAACAACCTGCAAGACAAGGCCAACAAGCGCAACATCAACGCCGACGCCAAGCTGAAGGAAATCTTCGGCAAGGCCCAGGTTTCGATGTTCGAACTGGCTGCGCTGATTGGCAAGCACGTCAAGTAAGTGTTCGGGGGCCTCGTGCTCCTGAGTCAAAAAGCCCGCGTCATGCGGGCTTTTTTTTCGCCTGCAGCAAGCCTTCACCCGCCTCAAAGAAGCGCGCGGGCGTGCAGCCGAAGTGCTTGCGGAAGGCCTCGATGAAGGCGCTCACCGAGCTGTAGCCCACCGTCAGCGCCACCGCCGTCACTGGCTCGCGCAGGCTCAGCAACTCCACGGCCTTCAGCAAACGCGCCTGCTGGCGCCATTGCGTGAAGCTCAGTCCGGTCTCTGCGGCGAAGCGGCGCGTGAGCGTGCGCCGGGCCATGCCAATGCGATCGGCCCAGTCGTCGATGCCGTCGGCCAGCGCAGGATCGTCTGCCAGCGCACGCGCCATCGCCACCAGCCGCGGGTCCTGCGGCATGGGCAGGTGCAGCGACTCGCGCCCGCCGGCCGCCAACTCGTCGACCAGCACACCCACCAATCGCGCGCGGCGGGGCTCCTGCAGTGCGTCGGATGGGTCCAGCGACATCAGCCGCGCCACCAGCTCCCGCACCAGCGGCGTGGCGGCAAAGACATGCGGCCCCTCCGGCAAGGCCTGCGCCACCGACGCATCGATGTGCAGGTGCCATCCCGCCGTGGCCCCGAGGCTCTGCGCGGCATGGGCGCAGCGCGGCGCGATCCAGCCGATCCATCCCGGCGGCTGCACCCAGCGCCCCGCGGGCGTCTCGATGACCTGCAGGCCTTCGCGCAGCGCGAACAGCTGGCCGGTCGCGTGCGCGTGGCAGCCCGTGACGCGCGGTGCCTCGTGCGCGTAGCGCCAGAGCGTGGCGGGCGATTCAGCCGCCATGGCTGGCCCGCGAGCGGTATCGATTGGCCCCGCGCCGCAAGCCGGGCACGGCCCTGCTGCCTAGCATCGAATGCATCTCCACCCGACTCACCAAGGAACCGCCATGAAAGCGCAAGACATCATTCCCGACGGACAGGACTTCACCGTCATCGACGGCCACACAGTGCGCAAGGGCTCGGTCGGCGCCTTCCTCGCCAATGCGCGCGTGCTCGAAGACCCGAACGCCACGGCCGACGAACGCCGCGTCGCCCGCGACGACCTCGCGGCGCTGATTCCCACGCTCGACGCGCTCGGCCTGTTCGACGTCTTCGAACTGCGCTCGCCTGCGCTGCGCGACGAGGTGGCCCGCCATCGCGTGACGCTCAGCCCTGCGCCTGCTGCTTCGCCGCGCGCGTGATCGACGCCAGCGTGCCGCGCGTAGTGATCACTTCGGGGTCGAGCGGGATCTCGATCAGCGTGCCGGTGTCGGCCGCCAGCGCGCGCAGCAGCGCGGCCTCGAACTGCGACGTCTCGGTGACGCGCTCGGCCGCGTAGCCGTAGGCGCGCGCCAGGGCGCAGAAGTCGGGGTTGCGCAGCGCGGTGCCGCTGGTGCGCTCGGGGTACTCGCGCTCCTGGTGCATGCGGATCGTGCCGAACATGCCGTTGTTGAGCAGCACGACGATGCTCTTGCCGCCGTGCTGCGAGGCCGTGGCCAGCTCCTGCCCGTTCATCAGGAAGTCGCCGTCGCCCGCGATGGTGAAGGCCACGCGCCCGGTGGCGATGCTCGCGGCAATGCCCGCCGGCACGCCGTAGCCCATCGCGCCGCTGGTGGGCGCCAGCTGCGTCTTGGCGCCCTTGGCGAGCCCGTGGTAGCGGAAGTAGCGGTGCACCCAGCTCGCGAAGTTGCCGGCGCCGTTGGTGATGGCCGCATCCGCCGGCAGGTGCTTCTGCAGCAGCGCCACCACGACCGCCATGTCGACCGCCCCGCGCGGCGTCTCGGCCGGCATGCCGGTGAGCGCCTGCGGCTGCAGCCAGGCTTCGTAGTCGGCGTGCAACTGCTGCGTCCAGGCTTCCCATGGCAGCGAGGGCGGCGCGCTCAGCACCTCGAGGCTGCGCGCCGCGGCGCTCATGCCGGCGTTGATCGCCAGGTCGGCCTGGTAGACGCGGTTCAGCTCCTCGGCGCTCGCATGGATGTGCACCAGCGTCTGCTTCGCCTTCGGCGCTTCGAGCAGCGTGTAGCCGCCGGTCGTCATCTCGCCCAGGCGCGGGCCGATGGCCAGGACCAGGTCGGCATCCTTCACGTGCTGCGCGAGCTTCGGGTTGATGGCGATGCCCACGTCGCCCGCGTACTGCGGGTGGTGGTTGTCGAAGGTGTCCTGGAAGCGGAAGGCGTTCGCCACCGGCAGGCGCCAGTTCTCGGCGAAGCGCTGCAGCGCCTGCGCGGCCTGCGGCGTCCAACCGCCGCCGCCGGCGATCAGTAGCGGGCGCTGCGACTTCAGCAGCAACTCGCGCAGCGTACGCAGCGCGCCCGGGTCGCTCCACGGCTGGACCGCCTCCACACGCGCCAGCGGGCGTGCCGCCGTCTCGGTGCGCAGCATGTCCTCGGGCAGCACCAGCACGACCGGGCCCGGCCGGCCGTTCATCGCGGTGGCGAAGGCGCGCGCGACGTACTCGGGAATGCGGTCGGCGTCGTCGATGCGCTCCACGCGCTTGGCGAAACCCTTGGTGCTCGGCCCGAAGAAGCTGGCGTAGTCCACTTCCTGGAAGGCCTCGCGGTCGCGGAAGTCGCTGCCGACGTCGCCCACCAACAGCACCATCGGCGTCGAATCCTGGAACGCGTTGTGCACGCCGATCGAGGCATTGGTCGCACCCGGCCCGCGCGTCACGAAGCACACGCCCGGGCGCCCCGTGAGCTTGCCGTGCGCCTCGGCCATGAAAGCCGCGCCGCCCTCCTGCCGGTTCACCACGAAACGCGCGCGGTCGCGGTAGGCATGGAAGCCGTCGAGCACCGCCAGGAAGCTCTCGCCCGGCACGCCGAAGGCGAGTTCCATGCCCTGTTCGACCAGGCACTCGACGATCAGGTGGCCCGCGGGTTGTGATGTACTCATGGAAAGTTCGAACCTCAGTTGCAAATGTCTCCGGCGATTATGTGTGCCTGCCTTCAACGCCTTGTCTTAATTCCCCAATTGGTTAAATTCGCGTCATGAAGGCCCCCAAGGACTCTTTGCCCGAAACGCTCGAGCCGCGCTCGCGCGACGCCGACCGCTCGCAGCTGGCCATCCTCGCGTCGGCGCGCGACGAGTTCGCCGCGCGCGGCCTGGCCGGTGCGCGCATGGACAGCATCGCCGAGCGCGCGGGCCTGAACAAGCGCCTCATCTACTACTACTTCGGCAGCAAGGACGACCTGTTCCTGGCCGTGCTGGAGCGCGTGTACGCCGACATCCGCGCCGCCGAGCAGCGCCTGCACCTGGACGAGATCGAGCCCGTCGAGGCGATCCGCCAGCTGGTGTCGTTCACCTGGCACTACTACCTGGAGCATCCCGAGTTCATCACGCTGCTCAATAGCGAGAACCTGCACGGCGCGGCGCACCTGAAGCGCTCCGAGCGCATCCAGGAGATGAACTCGCCGCTGGTGCAGCTGCTCGACACCGTGCTGGAGCGCGGCAAGAAGGACAACCTCTTTCGTGCCGGCGTCGACCCCGTGCAGCTGTACATCTCGATCGCCTCGCTGTGCTACTTCTACCTCTCGAACAACCACACGCTGTCGGCCATCTTCGGGCGTGACCTGCGTGCCCCCAAGGCGATGGCGCAACGCCTCTCGCACATGACCGACCTCGTGCTGGGCTACGTCCTGCACTGAGCCTTCGGGCGCTGCAGGCGCCCTTTTCCACGCCTCCGGGTTTTCACCAAGCAGCGTCGGTTGACGCTGCGGCGCAGCCATTCCTACAATTCACTAATTCACTCAATGGTGAATTGATGACTCAAGAACTGCGGCCCGACCGCGCGGAGACAACCTTGAAGCAACTTGCACGCACCACCCTCCTGGCCTCGCTGACCTGCCTGGCCGCCCTGCTGCCGGGCCTGGCGGCCGCGCAGAACGGCTACCCCACCAAGCCGATCCGCGTGATCGTTCCCTTCGCCGCCGGCAGCACGACGGACATCATTGCCCGCGCCATCGCCGACAAGATGGGCACCAGCATGGGCCAGGCACTGATCATCGAGAACCGCGGCGGCGCCAGCGGCACCATCGGCCAGCAGGCGGTGGCCACCGCCGCGCCCGACGGCTACACGGTGATGATCCATTCGTCGTCGCACACGGTGAGCCCGTCGACCTTCGCCAAGCTGCCCTTCGACACGGTGCACGACTTCGCGGGCGTCACGCCGATCTCGTCGCTGCCCAACGCACTGGTCATCTCGCCCAGCAAGAACATCAAGACCCTGCCGCAGCTGCTGGCCGCCGCGCGCGCCAAGCCCGGCAGCATGAACTTCGCCTCGGCCGGCCAGGGCAGCGCCACGCACCTGAACGCCGAGAAGTTCAAGATGGCCGCGAAGATCGATGCCACCAACATCCCCTTCAAGGGATCGGGCGAGGCCGTCACCGAAGTGCTCTCGGGCCGCGTCGACTACTACTTCTCGCCCATCGCGCCCGTCATCGGCCAGATCAAGGAAGGCCAGCTGCTCGCACTGGCCGTGGGCTCGCCCAAGCGCGCCGCCGCCCTGCCCGACGTGCCCACCACCACCGAGGCCGGCGTGCCCGGCTCCGAGTTCAACTTCTGGATCGGGATGATGGCGCCCGCCAAGACGCCGCGCGACGTCGTCAACCGCCTGCACGACGAAGTGGTCAAGGCCCTGGCCACGCCCGAGGTGAAGGAACGTTTCCTCAAGCTGGGCGCCGACGCCTGGACGCTCAAGCCCGAGCAGTTCGACGCCTACATCAAGGACGAGATCACCAGCAACGCGCAGCTCGTGAAGGCCGCCGGCCTCGCGGTCCAGCAGTAACAGCAGACACGCCGAGGTCTCGCGCCGCGTCGTGCACGCGGGGCAGCCCGGCCTGCCCCGGCGTTGCCACGCGCCACGCCGATCGAAGACCCTTTTTCTTTTCCCCTGCATCTCCCCAAGGAACCCACGATGGCCATCCAACGTCTCGGAATCATCATGCACGGCGTCACCGGACGCATGGGCATGAACCAGCACCTGATCCGCTCCATCTGCGCCATCCGCGCCCAGGGCGGCGTGACGCTGTCGAACGGCGACAAGGTCATGCCCGACCCGATCCTCATCGGCCGCAGCGCCGAGAAGATGGAAGCACTCGCCAAGGCCCACAACATCCCGCGCTGGGGCACCGACCTCGACCAGGCGCTCGCGAACAAGGACGACACCGTCTTCTTCGACGCCGGCACCACGCAGATGCGCCCCACGCTGCTGGCCAAGGCCATCCGCGCCGGCAAGCACGTGTACTGCGAGAAGCCGATCGCCACCAACCTCAACGAAGCCGTCGAGATCGCCCGCCTGGCCGACGAAGCCGGCAAGGCCACGGGCCTGAAGCACGGCGCCGTGCAGGACAAGCTCTTCCTGCCCGGCCTGCGCAAGCTCGACATGCTGCGCCGCGCGGGCTTCTTCGGCCGCATGCTCAGCGTGCGCCTGGAGTTCGGCTACTGGGTGTTCGAGGGCGACCTGCAGCCGATCCAGCGCCCGAGCTGGAACTACCGCAAGGAAGACGGCGGCGGCATGATCCTGGACATGATGTGCCACTGGCGCTACGTGCTGGACAACCTGTTCGGCGAGGTGAAGTCGGTGTCGTGCATCGGCGCCACGCACATCCCCACGCGCTGGGACGAAGCCGGCAAGCCCTACGAGGCCACCGCCGACGACGCGGCCTACGCCACCTGCGAACTCACGGGCCACAACGGCGAGCCGGTGATCGCCCAGCTCAACATGAGCTGGGCCACGCGCGTGCGCCGCGACGACCTCGTGACCTTCCACGTCGACGGCACCGACGGCTCGGCCGTGGCCGGCCTGTCGAGTTGCCGCGCCCAGTCGCGCGTGGCCACGCCGCGCCCGGTGTGGAACCCCGACGAGAAGCAGACGATGAACTTCTTCGACCAGTGGCAGGAAATTCCGGACTCGCAGGTCTACGACAACGGCTTCAAGATCCAGTGGGAGCACTTCATCCGCCACGTGGTGGAAGACGCGCCCTACAAGTGGACGCTGCCCGAAGGCGCCAAGGGCGTGCAGCTGGTCGAGGCCGCGCTCGCCTCGTGGCAGGAGCGCCGCTGGATCGACGTGCCCACGCTGAAGGTCTGAGGAAGAAGAAGACAAAGCCATGGCACTGTCGCTGACCCTCCCCACCGCGAGCGGCGCACTCGCGCCCTACGCCCTGCGCGGCACCGCGCCAGTGAAGCCCGATGCGGGCGTCAAGTTCAACCGCATCGCCTACTCGGCCGCCCACGTCGTGGCCGACCCGCTCGCCGCCATCGACCCGTGGCTGCAATGCGCGGTCGACTGGGACACCACCATCGCCTACCGCCGCCACCTGTTCTCGCTGGGCCTGGGCGTGGCCGAGGCGATGGACACCGCGCAGCGCGGCATGGGCCTCGATTGGCCCACGTCGCTCGAACTGATCCGCCGTTCGCTCGACGCCGCGAAGGACGTGCCGGGCGCACTCGTCGCCTCGGGCTGCGGCACCGACCACCTGAACATCGACGACGTGAAGAGCGTCGACGATGTGATCCGCGGCTACGAAGAACAGATGGCCGCCATCGAAGCGCTCGGCGGCAAGCTGATCGTGATGGCGAGCCGTGCGTTGGCCCGCGTGGCAAAAAGCCCCGCAGACTACGAGCGCGTGTACGACCGCATCCTGAGCCAGGCCAAGCAACCCGTGGTGCTGCACTGGCTGGGCGACATGTTCGACTCGGCGCTCGCAGGCTACTGGGGCACGAAGGATGTCGACGCAGCGATGGACACCGCCGTCGGCATCATCGCGGCGCACCCCGAAAAGGTCGATGGCATCAAGATCTCTCTGCTCGACAAGGACAAGGAAATCGCCATGCGCCGCCGCCTTCCGAAGGGCGTGCGCATGTACACGGGCGACGACTTCAACTATGCCGAGCTGATCGCCGGCGACGGCTTCGGCAGCGAGCCGACGCACGGCAAGAGCGATGCGCTGCTGGGCATCTTCGACGCCATCGCGCCCGCCGCGAGTGCCGCGCTGGGCGCACTGGCCCAGGGCAACACCGAGAAGTTCCACGCGATCCTCGGCCCCACGGTGCCGCTGTCGCGCCACATCTTCGCGGCGCCCACGCGCTTCTACAAGACGGGCGTGGTGTTCATGGCCTGGCTCAACGGCCACCAGAAGCACTTCACGATGGTGGGTGGCCAGCAGAGCACGCGCTCGCTGCAGCACTTCGCGGAACTCTTCCGTCTCGCGGATGCAGCCAACCTGCTGGAGCAACCGGAGCTCGCGGTGCGGCGCATGAAGACGCTGCTGGCGCTGCACGGCGTGGAAGGTTGATGGCGACCATGCGCGACTTTTCGCAGAACCACGACTGGCTGTCGATCAACACGGCGACCATCCGCAAGCAGTCGGGCGCCGAGGTGCCGCTGGACCGCCTCATCGACCAGTGCGCCGAACGCGGCATCCGCGCCATCAGCCCGTGGCGCGACCAGGTCGCGACCGTCGGTCTCGACAAAGTGGCCAGGCAGTTGAAGGCGCACGGCATCGGCCTCTCGGGCTACTGCCGGGGCGGCTTCTTTCCCGCGCCCGATGCGGCCGGCCTGAAGGCCGCACTCGACGACAACCGCCGCGCCATCGACGAGGCGAAGACGCTCGATGCGCCTTGCCTCGTGCTCGTGGTCGGCGCCCTGCCCGGCGCGCTCGATGGCAAGGCCGCATACAAGGACATCGCCCGCGCGCGCAGCGAGGTGCGCGACGGCATCGCTGCATCGCTCGACTACGCGCGCGAGGTCGGCATGCCACTGGCCATCGAACCCCTGCACCCGATGCAGGCGGCCGACCGCGCGTGCATCAACACGCTCGAGCATGCGCTCGACCTGTGCGACGAACTCGATGCGGGCAAGACCGGCATGCTCGGCGTGGCGCTCGACATCTATCACGTGTGGTGGGACCCGAAGCTGCAGCAACAGATCGCCCGCGCCGGCCGCGAGCGGCTGCTGGCGTACCACGTCTGCGACTGGCTCACGCCGACGCGCGACCTGCTCTCCGATCGCGGGATGATGGGTGACGGGGTCGTCGAGCTGAAGAAGATCCGCGGGTGGGTCGAGGACGCGGGGTTTGCCGGGTTCAGCGAGGTCGAGATCTTTTCGAACCTGGACTGGTGGCAGCGGCCTGGGGCGGAGACACTCGACGTTTGCATCGAGCGGCACAAGACTGCCGTCTGAGCGCTGCCGTTCAGGGCGCGTGCCCAGGCCACCGGGCACTTCCCTCCGCGAATGTCCCCCGGGGCTGCGCCCCTCCTCCTTGATTTCGCTGCGGGAAGCACCCAGTGTCCTGAGCACGAGGCACGCTGCGGGTGCGCGCCGATCAACACGTGCTCTGAACACGCTCACGTCGATGAGGTGCCTTGCGCAGCGAAATCAAGGAGGAGGCCGCAGGCCGGGGGACATTCGCGGAGCAAGGTACCTCGTCGGCGGGAGCGACGCCCTGAACAGCAACTCGCCACGAAGCGAAAAGTGGCCACCTGTGCTGCAATCCGCCCCATGGCTGACCCCACCCTCGACGACCTGCGCCGCTACGCCGTCGCGCGCACCCTCTTCACGCCGACGACGCTCCCTGCCGCCATCCGCAAGCTCGGCTTCGTGCAGGCCGACCCGATCCGTGCGCCGGCGCGGGCGCAGGACCTCACGCTGCGCCATCGCGTGAAGGACTACCGCGCAGGCGATCTCGAAAGCCGCTACGCGCGGCTCGCGATCGAGGAAGACTGCCTCGTCAACTACGGCTTCCTGCCGCGCGAACACCTGGCGCTGATGCATCCGCGCGAGGCCAAGAAAGCCTGGGACGCCGACACGCGCCGCAAGGCCGCCGACGTGCTGGCCTATGTGCGCGAGCACGGCCCGGTGCATCCGCGCCAGGTCGAGCAGCACTTCGCGCATGGCCGCATCCAGAACTACTGGGGCGGCTCCAGCAACGCGACCACGCACCTGCTCGACGGCATGCATTACCGCGGCCTGCTGCGCGTGGTGCGGCGCGACAGCGGCACGCGGGTGTACGAGGCGGTGAGCCACCCGCCCGCCGACGACAGCCCCGCCGGGCGCGCGCAGCGTGCGGCGGCGCTCATCGAACTGGTGTTGCGCAAGTACGCGCCACTGCCGGCCACGAGCCTGACCTACCTCGTGCGCCTGCTCGGCTACGGCGCGCCGCACCTGGCCGCGCAGACCCAGGCGGCGCTGCGGCTGGCGCGCGAGGAGTTGGCCAATTGCCGCATCGACGGCACCACCTGGTACTGGCCCGCCGACGAGAACCCCGTCTCGCGCCGTCATGCGCCCGACGACGCGGTGCGCCTGCTCGCGCCCTTCGACCCGGTGGTGTGGGACCGTCGCCGCTTCGAGCTGCTGTGGGGCTGGACGTACAAGTTCGAGGCCTACACGCCCGCGCCGAAACGGCAGTTCGGCTACTACGCGCTGCCGATGCTGTGGCACGACCGCGTGATCGGCTGGGCCAACGTGAGTGCGCCCGAAGGCCGCCTGCAGCCGGCCTTCGGTTATGCCGACGCGAAGAAGCCGCACGGCGCGGCCTTCCGCGCGGGCCTCGACGAAGAACTGCACCGCATGACGCAGTTCCTCGCAGGCCGCTGACGCCGCCTTTTATAATCGCCCGCCTCAGCCAGCCGCCCGCGCCCGCCGCGAGCCCGCCAGCCGTCTTCGAAGGAACGAAGACGCAGCAGCCCGAGCGACGACACATCCCGTCGTCGCCCCCGGCCACTGCCCCCACGACGCCGTAGACACACAACACCAGCCGGATGCGCTTTCCTTTCGGAATGCGCCACGGCACGCGCTCGTTCGTTTCCGTTTTTTTCGATCGCACCCGAGAAGCCATGGCGCGCCTGACCGCGCCGCAGCCACTCCCCCGCCCTAGACACACCTGACGCAGGACACAGGAGAAGCTGCACATGACATCCAAGAATCGTCGCCCCGGAACGCCGCGCACGCGGCGGGGCTATGCCACGCTCGCGGTCACCGCCGTGGCGCTTGCCGCCAGCGCACATGCCCACGCGCAAGAAACCGCCGCTGCCGAAACGCGGCAGGCCCTGCCCACCGTCACCGTCTCGGGCGATGCGGGTGAAACCGCCACCGGCCCCGTGACGGGCTTCGTCGCCAGGCGCGGCAGCACCGCCACCAAGACCGATACGCCGCTGATCGAGACGCCGCAGGCCATCTCGGTCGTCACGCGTGACCAGATCGAAGCCCAGGGCGCGCTCACCCTGCGCGAGACCACCAACTACACGGCCGGCGTGGTGTCGAGCTACTTCGACAGCCGCGTGGATTCGTTCAAGGCCCGCGGTGGCGACGCGGTGCAGTACCTCGACGGCCTGCAACGCACCTACGGCACCTACAACGCCAGCCGGCCCGACCCGTACATGCTGGAGCGCGTGGAACTGCTGCGCGGCCCTTCGTCGGTGCTGTACGGCCAGGGCGGCATCGGCGGCGTGCTCAACCTCGTGTCGAAGCGCCCGCAGGCCGAGACGCAGCGCGAAGTGCAACTGCAGCTGGGCAACAACGCGCGCAAGCAGATCGCCGCCGACTTCACCGGCTCGCTCGATCCCGAGAGCAAGTGGATGTACCGCCTCGTGGCCGTGAACCGCAACAGCGGCACGCAGGTCGATCACGTGTCGGACGACCGCATCGCGATCGCGCCCTCGCTCACCTGGCGCCCGAACGCCGACACCTCGCTCACGCTGCAGGCGTCCTACCAGAAGGACAAGAGCGGCTCGCTGATCGGCTTCTTCCCGTGGCAAGGCACGCTGCTGCCCTCGCTGTACGGCCGCATCCCGACCTCGACCTTTACCGGCGAGCCGGGCTTCGACCGCTTCGACACGCGCAGCACCTCGCTGGGCTACCTGTTCAGCCACCGCCTCAACGACACCTGGACGGTGCGCCAGAACCTGCGCTCAACGGAGAGCAAGGTCTGGTACAACACCTCGTACACCAGCTTCACGGCCAACCGCCTCACAGGCCGTCCGGCGCGCCCGGTGTTCAACGCCGACCAGCGCACCATCGAGCGCGACCTGAGCAGCGACATCAACGGCGGCAAGATGCTGCTGCTCGACAACCAGGCCGAGGCGCACTTCAAGACCGGCGAGGTCGAGCACACGCTGCTGCTGGGCGCCGACTTCCAGCGCAACACCACCTCCAAGCTCTCGGGCCGTGGCCGTGCGGGCGCGCTCGACGTGTACGCGCCGGTGTACGGCAACTACACGGCGCCTACCAGCTTCACGCGCGCACCCGAGGTGGTGCAGAAGCAGGCGGGCCTGTACGTGCAGGACCAGGTCAAGTACGGCCGCTGGATCGGCCTGCTGGGCCTGCGCCACGACAAGGCCACCACCGACACCGAAGGCCGCCCCGCCGCGGCGGCCGACGACAAGGCCACCACCAAGCGCGCCGGCCTGGTCTACCTGGCCGATGGCGGCTGGGCGCCGTACCTGAGCTATGCCGAATCGTTCCTGCCGCTGGGCGGCGTCGACACGTCGAACAACCCCTTCAAGCCGCAGCGCGGCAAGCAGTGGGAAGCCGGCGTGAAGTGGGAACCTGCGGGCCAGCGCACCTCGTTCATGGCGGCGGTGTACGACCTGCGCGACACCAACCGCAAGACCCCCGACCCGACCAACCCGCTCAACAGCGTGCAGCTCGGCGAAGTGCACGTGAAGGGCCTGGAGCTGGAGTACAAGGGCAGCATCGCGCGCGACTGGGACTGGATCGCCTCGTACGCCTACACCGACGCGCGCGTGTCGAAGAGCAACGGCTCCGACCTGGGCAAGCGCATCTCGGGCGTGCCCAAACACACGGCCTCGGCCTGGGTGACCAAGCGCTTCTCGATCGGCGGCCTGCACGGCTTCTCGGCCGGCGGCGGCGTGCGCTACCTGGGCAAGTCGTACGACGGCATGGACAGCAACCCCGCGCCCGCGGTCACGCTGTTCGACGCGATGTTCGCGTGGGACAACGGCCCGCTGCGCCTGGCGCTCAACGTGGCCAACCTGACCGACAAGGTGCAAATCACCACCTGCCTGGCGCGCGGCGACTGCTTCTACGGCCAGCGCCGTACCCTGACCGCGAGCGCGACGTACCGCTTCTGAAGCAAATCCCCGCGCGCTCGAAGGTCTGGCGCGCGGGCGACAACCGGCCCGGCGGCGTGCTTCTAGAATCGCGCCGTCGTCCGGTTCGCCGGACGGCAAGCGTTCTCAGGGCGGGGTGCAATTCCCCACCGGCGGTGATGGCAACGAAAGTTGCACAAGCCCGCGAGCGCCTCGGACCTGCCACAGGTTCGAGGGTCAGCAGATTTCGGTGCGATTCCGAAGCCGACGGTCACAGTCCGGATGAAAGAGAGCGCGAAATGCGGGCATGCCCGCGCGCCTTGCTTTGCTCTTTTTGGGCACACCGGCGCGCGAGCGGGCCTGTGGTTTCGTGCGCCCTGATTCAGGAAACCTGCTTTCAAGAGGCACACCATGAGTCAGATCAACGACCTTCCCCTTTCTGCCGTCACCGCGTCGGGTTCGCCGCGCGGCCAGCGCATCGCATTCGTCGAGGCGCAATGGCATTCCGACATCGTCCACCAGGCACGCGACGCCTTTCTCGAAGAGATGCAGCGCCTGGGCGTGGCACGCGAGCTCATCGACATCTTCGATGTGCCCGGCGCCTTCGAGATTCCGTTGCACGCCAAGCGCCTGGCCAACTCGGGCAAGTACGCGGCCATCATCGGCTGCGCGCTGGTGGTGGACGGCGGCATCTACCGCCACGAGTTCGTCGCCAACACCGTCGTCAGCACGCTGATGTCGCTGCAGCTGGAGACCGACGTGCCGATCTTCTCGGCCGTGCTCACGCCGCACCACTTCCACGAGCACGTGGAGCACCGCAAGTACTTCCACCGCCACTTCGCGGTCAAGGGCACGGAAGTGGCCGAGGCCTGCTTCAAGACGCTCGAGGCGCTGGACAAGATCGACGCGCTGCTGGCCGCCTGAGCGGGTTGGCAAGAGGCGCACGCCTGCAGTAACCTGCGCGGATGGCCTCTCCATCCGCCCCGGCGGTCGCAGCAGCAGCCGCCGACCGCTACACCCTCTATGGGGCGCCCGGCTCGGGCGCCACGCCCATCCACGCCGCGCTGACGCTGATCGGCGCGCAGGTCGACACGGTCGACATCGCCCCCTGGGAGGGCGAGTCCGAACGCGAGCGGCTGACCGGCGTCAACCCGATGCAGCAGGTGCCCGCGCTCGTGCTGCCTTCGGGCGAAGTCATGACCGAGAGCGCCGCCATCCTCATCTGGCTGGGCGACCGCTACCCCGAGGCCGGGCTCTGCCCCGCGCCCGGCGATCCGCGCCGCGCGCAGTACCTGCGCTGGATGGTCTACCTGCCGGCCTCGATCTATTCGATGTTCTGGGTGCGCGACGAGCCGTCGCGCCTCGCGGCCGATGCCGCCGCGCAGGCCGTGGTGCTCGAGCGCACGGCCGCGCGCATCGCGCACTGCTGGCACCTCATGGACACGCAGATCGACGAACCGTCGCCCTACCTGCTCGGCGACAAGCTCAGCATGCTCGACCTGTACGTGACCGTGGTGTCGCGCTGGACGCCGACCCGCCGGCGCTTCTACCGCGTGGCGCCGCGCATGGCGCGCGTGGTGCGGCGCGTGGACGCCGACCCGCGACTGGCGGCGTTCTGGGCGGCGCGCTTTCCGTTCTCGATGGATGCGGACGAAGAGACAAGCTGAGGCCCATTCTTCTCTTCTCATAATCGACGCCATGACCGCACGCACACCGACCACCGCCTACCCGATGACGATTTATCATAAGCCCAACTGCAGCACGTCGCGCAACGTGCTGGGCTTGATCCGCGAAAGCGGCGTGGAGCCCGAGATCGTCCTGTACCTGGAAACGCCGCCCTCGAAGAAGAAGCTGCGCGAACTGGCGAAGGCCATGGGCCTGACGGCGCGCGACCTGCTGCGCACCAAGGAAGCACCCTACGAAGAACTGAAGCTGGCGGACGAGAAACTGACCGACGACCAGCTGTTCGACGCGATCGTGGAGAACCCGATCCTGCTGCAGCGCCCGATCGTGGTGTCGCCGCGCGGCACGCTCATGAGCCGGCCGTGGGAGCGCGTGCGCGAGATCCTTCCCGCTTAAGTCGGTTGATCTTCGGACTGCTGCGCCAGCCCCCACGCGACATGCTCGCGCACCAGCTCGCTCGGATGCTCGGCGCGCGTGGCCAGCGCGTCCTTCGCGCCGCCCTCGCCTGATCGCACCGCATTGCCCAGCGCCACCGCGATGTTGCGCAGCCAGCGCTCGTGGCCGATGCGGCGGATCGGGCTGCCTTCGGTGCGGCGCAGGAAGTCTTCCTCGCTCCACGCGAACAGCTCGGCCAGCGTGCGGCCCGTGAGCCCCTCGCGCGCGTCGAAGTCGGGCAGCGTGCTCTTCTTCGCGAACTTGTTCCAGGGGCAGATCAGCTGGCAGTCGTCGCAGCCGTAGATGCGGTTGGCCATCAGCGGGCGCAGTTCCACCGGAATGGCGCCGGCGTGCTCGATGGTCAGGTACGAGATGCAGCGGCGCGCATCGAGCCGCTGCGGCGCGACGATGGCGCGCGTCGGGCACACGTCGATGCAGGCGCTGCAGCTGCCGCAGTGCGCGCTGACGGGTTCGCTCGGCGGCAGCGCCATGTCGACGTAGATTTCGCCCAGGAAGAACATCGAGCCCGCGTCGCGGTCGAGCACCAGCGTGTGCTTGCCGCGCCAGCCCTGGCCGCTGCGCGAGGCGAGCTCGGCCTCGAGCACCGGCGCCGAATCGGTGAAGGCGCGGTGGCCGAAGGGGCCGACCTCTTCGGCGATCTTCTCGGCGAGTTTGGCGAGGCGGTTGCGCAGCACCTTGTGATAGTCGCGGCCCCGCGCATAGACCGATACGATGGCCTCGCCGGGCCGCGTGAGGCGGTCGAACTCGACGGTCTGCCAGTCGCCCGGTGTGGCGCGCGGCAGGTAATCCATGCGCGCGGTGATCACGCTCACCGTGCCCGGCACCAGCTCCGCGGGCCGCGCGCGGCGCGTGCCGTGCGTTGCCATGTATTGCATTTCTCCATGGAACCCATGGGCCAGCCATTGCATCAGACCGTCTTCGGCGCTCGACAGATCGACGCCCGCGATTCCGATTTGGGAGAATCCGAGTTCCCGGGCCAAGGCCTGAATACGAGCAACGAGTGGATGGCTGACGATCACTTGCCGATTGTAGAAACGCGCACCCTGCGCTGGCAGGGCGAAGACGACACCGACGCGCTGGCGCGCGCGCTCGCCGCATCGCCCGCGTTGCGCGACGCTTTCATCGCGCTGCAGGGCGACCTAGGCGCCGGCAAGACCACCTTCGTGCGTCACCTGCTGCGCGCGCTCGGCATCACCGGGCGCATCAAGAGCCCCACCTACGCGGTGGTCGAGCCGCACGAGGCGCCCGACGGGCTGGCCATCTACCACTTCGACTTCTACCGTTTCGCCGACCCGCGCGAATGGGACGACGCGGGCTTCCGCGACATCTTCGCGGGCCCGGGCCTCAAGCTGGCCGAGTGGCCGGAAAACGCCGCGGGGCGCACCCCACCTGCCGACCTAGCTATTAAAATAGAAGCAATGACCGACGACACCCGCAGCGTGACCCTCCTGGCGAACACCCCTCGCGGCAGCGATCTGCTGGCGTGCCTGGCCGCATGAAGGCGACCGGCCTGAAACGGCGCGTGCTGCTGCAAGGCGGCAGCATCGCGCTGATGCTGGGCGTGCACCAGATCGCGCGCGGCGCCAGCATCCTCGCCGTGCGCGTGTGGCCCGCCGCCGACTACACCCGCGTGACCATCGAATCCGACGCCCGCCTCAACTCGCAGCAGTTGGTGGTCGGCAGCCCGCCCCGGCTGGCCGTGGACATCGAGGGCATCGACCTGAACACCGAGCTGCGCGACCTGGTCGGTAAGATCAAGCCGGGCGACCCGTACATCAACGGCCTGCGCATCGGGCAGAACGCACCGAAGGTGGTGCGCATCGTGTTCGACCTGAAGCAGACCGTGCGCCCGCAGGTGTTCTCGCTGGCACCCGTGGCCGCCTACAAGCACCGGCTGGTGCTCGACCTGTACCCCGAGCAGGCCATCGACCCGATGGAAGCGCTGATCGCCGAGCGGCTGCGCGATGCGCCCAAGAACGGCAGCAGCACCGCCACCGCCCCGAGCAACGGCCCTGTCGTCGCCACCGCCCCGCCCGCCGCACCGTCGCCGGCC
>NZ_JBWKYW010000061.1:0-40936 GCF_059423965.1 Variovorax sp. GW458-11-26-14-LB1 | reverse complement strand
CAACCCGCCCGCCCCCTTCGGGGAACAGCGACACGAAGTGCGCGAAGCCTGGGGGAGAGCCCGTACTTTCCCTGTAAGCATTTGTCCGTACCGTCGCGGTCAGCCGACGGTCAGCCGTTGGCGACGACCCTCGTCCCTTCGAAAACAGAGGGTCGAGACAATGAAAATCAAGAGACAGGCGGACTTCTTCTCAGGAGTCATGTTCGCCGCCGTCGGTGGCGCGTTCGCCATCGGCGCCACCACCTACACCATCGGCGACGGCGCCCGCATGGGGCCGGGGTACTTCCCGCTGATGCTGGGCATCCTGCTGGCGCTGCTGGGCGCGCTGATCATGTTCCAGGCCATGGTGGTCGAGAGCGCCGACGGCGACAAGATCGGCAAATGGGCCTGGAAGCCGCTGGCCTTCGTGCTCGGCGCCAACCTGGCCTTCGGCGTGCTGCTGGGCGGCCTGCCCAGCGTCGGGCTGCCGGCGATGGGCATGATCATCGCGATCTACGCGCTCACGATCATCTCGAGCATGGCGGGCGAGCACTTCAAGCTGCGCGACGTGCTGGTGCTGGCAACCATCCTGGCAGCCGGCAGCTATGTGGCCTTCATCTGGGCGCTCAAGCTGCAGATCCAGGTCTGGCCCACGTTCATTTCGGGTTGAGGAGCACACCGCCATGGAACTGTTCCACAACCTGGCGACCGGCTTCGGCGTCGCCTTCACCTTCACCAACCTGCTGTACTGCCTGGTCGGCTGCATCCTGGGCACGCTGATCGGCGTGCTGCCGGGCATCGGCCCGGTCGCGACGATCGCGATGCTGCTGCCCGCCACCTACGCGCTGCCGCCCGTGTCGGCGCTGATCATGCTGGCCGGCATCTACTACGGCGCCCAGTACGGCGGCTCGACCACGGCCATCCTGGTGAACCTGCCCGGGGAGTCGTCCTCGGTGGTCACCTGCATCGACGGCTACCAGATGGCAAGGCAGGGCCGCGCAGGCCCTGCGCTCGCTGCCGCGGGCCTGGGCTCGTTCTTCGCGGGCTGCGTCGGCACGCTGATCCTGGCGGCCTTCGCGCCCCCGCTGACCGAGCTCGCCTTCAAGTTCGGCCCGGCCGAGTACTTCTCGCTGATGGTGCTGGGCCTGATCGGCGCGGTGGTGCTGGCCTCGGGCTCGCTGCTCAAGGCGGTGGCGATGATCGTGCTGGGCCTGCTGCTGGGCATCGTGGGCACCGACGTGAACTCGGGCGTCGCGCGCTTCAGCTTCGACATTCCCGAGCTCACCGACGGCATCGGCTTCGTGGTGATCGCCATGGGCGTGTTCGGCTACGGCGAAATCATCGGCAACCTCTCGCAGCCCGATGACGAGCGCGAGGTGTTCACGCACAAGGTCAAGGGCCTGTGGCCCACCAAGGACGACTTCAAGCGCATGACGCCCGCGGTACTGCGTGGCACCGCGCTCGGCTCCGCGCTGGGCATCCTGCCGGGCGGCGGCGCGCTGCTGGCGGCCTTCGCGGCCTATGCGCTGGAGAAGAAGATCAAGATGCGCCCGGGCGAAGTGCCCTTCGGCAAGGGCAACATCCGCGGCGTGGCCTCCCCCGAGTCGGCCAACAACGCCGGTGCGCAGACCTCCTTCATTCCGCTCTTGACGCTGGGCATCCCGCCCAACGCCGTGATGGCGCTGATGGTGGGTGCGATGACGATCCACAACATCCAGCCCGGCCCGCAGGTGATGACCAGCAACCCCGAGCTCTTCTGGGGCCTGATCGCCTCGATGTGGATCGGCAACGCGATGCTGATCATCCTGAACCTGCCGCTGATCGGCATGTGGATCAAGCTGCTGACGGTGCCTTACAAGTTCCTGTTCCCTGCCATCGTGCTGTTCTGCGCGATCGGCGTGTACTCGACCAACAACAACACCTTCGACGTGTGGATGGTGGCGATCTTCGGCTTCATCGGCTACCTGTTCCTGAAGCTGCGCACCGAGCCGGCCCCGCTGCTGCTGGGCTTCATCCTCGGGCCGATGATGGAAGAGAACCTGCGGCGCGCGCTGCTGCTGTCGCGCGGTGCGTGGAGCGTGTTCGTCACGCGGCCGCTGTCGGCGGGGCTGCTGATCGCTGCAGCCTTGCTGCTGGCCATCGTGCTGTTGCCCGCGATCAAGGCGAAGCGCGAAGAAGCCTTCGTTGAGGATTGAGCTGGAGGCTCCTTCCAGGAACACCGCGGAACCGGCTTTGCCGGGCCGCTGGTGTTGCCCCCGGTAGGGGGTTGGCGAAGCGACACGAAGTGCGCGAAGACTGGGGGCGAGCCTGTTGCTCCAGGGGCTTTTTTATTTCAGGAACGCGTCGTAAGCGGTTTTCAGGATCAGCGCACTCACCACCACGATGAACACGATCCGCACGAAGCCCGCCCCGTGCTTCAGCGCCACGCGCGTGCCGACCAGGCTGCCGGCCACGTTGGCCACCGCCATCACCAGCCCGTAGTGCCACCAGACGTGGCCCTTGGCGGCCAGCAGGATCAGTGCGGCGGCGTTGGTCAGCGTGTTGATGACCTTGGCCGAGGCCGAGGCATTGAGGAAGTCGTAGCCCATCCAGCGCACGAACAAAAACACCAGGAAGCTGCCCGTGCCCGGACCGAAGAAGCCGTCGTAGAAACCGATGGTCAGGCCGATGGTGCTGGCCGCCAGCGTCTCGGCGCGGCCGCTGAAGCGCGGCGCGTGCAGCCGGCCCATGTCCTTGCGCGCCAGCGTGTAGATCAGCACGCCCAGCAGGATGACCGGCAGCGCCCGGCGCAGGAAGTCGCCCGGGAAGACCGTGACGGTCCAGGCGCCGAGCATCGAGCCGCCGAAGCCCAGCAGCGCGGCCGGCCACATCGCGCCCCAGCGCATCTGCACCCGCTGGCTGAACTGGGCCGCCGAGGCCGCCGTGCCCCAGATGGACGCGCTCTTGTTGGTGCCCAGCAGCGTGGCGGGCGGCGCGCCCGGAAACACCGCAAAGAGGGCCGGCACCAGGATCAACCCGCCGCCGCCCACGATCGCATCGATAAAACCCGCGAGCAGTGAGGCGCCCGTGACCACCAGCATTTCCATGCGGGCGATTGTCTCACCGGAATCGCTATCGAAACGATAGCTGTGGTGGCCGGTACCGGCTGGCCAGGAGGCTTGTTTGGCTTGGAGGAAAGGGCCTGCATCCGCGCGGCGAACGGGCAAAAAAAAGCGCCGACCAGCGGCGCTTTTCAAATATCAGACAGGCATCTCGTACGGAGCCTTTGAAGAATGTTCTTGTTGATCGATCGGAAGCTTGTCTCCTCGGACCCTCGGCAGTACGAGCAGGGCCCGTCGCGAGTGCGCAGATTGTGCAAGCGCGCACCCGCCCGGTGCATTAGGAATTACCCGCTTCGTGTTACTTCGACCCTCCGGTTGGGAAACCAAAGTGTTTCAGTCAGTTAACAAGATGGCATGACTCGTGCACACAGGCCTCTTGTCCACCACTCCAAGAAGAAACGGTCATGGCCCTGCTGGCACCCCAAGCCTCCCTGAACGCGGCCGACACCGCCTGGATGATGACCTCGACCGCGCTGGTGCTGCTGATGACGCTGCCCGGCATCGCACTCTTCTACGCCGGCATGGTCCGGCGCAAGAACGTGCTGGCGACCATGGCCGGGGTGGTGGCGATCGCCGCCGTGGTCTCGCTGACCTGGTTCGCGCTCGGCTACTCGCTGGCTTTCACGCCCGGCTGGCCCTGGCTGGGCAAGCTCTCGCGCATCGGTTTTTCGGGCTTCGAGTACCTGAAGGAGGCCGGCCAGGTGGCCGTGAGCCACGTGGCGCCGAACGTGCCGGAATCGGTCTACGCGATGTTCCAGCTGAGCTTCGCGATCATCACCACCGCGCTGGTGCTCGGCGCCTTTGTCGAGCGCATGCGCTTCTCGGCGCTGCTGTGGTTCGCGCTGCTGTGGAGCGTGCTCGTGTACGCGCCGGTCGCGCACTGGGTGTGGGAGCCGGGCGGCTGGCTCGCGCAGATGGGCGCGCTCGACTTCGCGGGCGGCTCGGTGGTGCACGTCAACGCGGGCATCGCGGGGCTGGTGTGCGCCTATGCGCTCGGGCCGCGCCGGGGCTACGGGCGCGAGGCCTTCGAGCCCTACAGCCTGGCGCTCACCATGACGGGCGCGGGCCTGCTGTGGGTGGGCTGGTTCGGCTTCAATGCCGGCTCGGCGGTGGCGGCCGACGGGCGCGCCGGCCTGGCCATGCTGGTCACGCACATCGCGGCGGCGGCTGGCGCCATGAGCTGGATGATCGGCGAATGGATCGTGCGCCGCAGCCCCTCGCTCTTGGGCCTGTGCTCCGGCCTCGTGGCCGGGCTGGTGGCGATCACGCCGGCGGCCGGCTTCGTCACGCCGCTGTCGGCGCTGGCCATCGGCGCCATCGCCGGGCTGGCCTGCTACTGGGGCGCCACGGGCCTGAAGCACCTGCTCGGTGCGGACGACTCGCTCGACGTGTTCGGCGTGCACGGCATCGGCGGCATCGTGGGCGCGCTGCTCACGGGCGTGTTCGCCGACCCGCGCATCTCGGGCGCGGCGGGCAATGTGCTGACGCAGGCGATCGCGGTCGCCAGCGTGGCGATCTACAGCGCGGCCGGCACGGCCATCGTGCTGTTCCTGGTGCATGTGCTGGTCGGATTGCGCGTCGACCCCGAGAGTGAACTGGTGGGCCTCGATCTTGCTCAGCATCGTGAACACCTGGGAGCCTGACCACCCGAGGGAGACGCCATGCCATCCATGTCCGAAAGCGAACGCATCGCGCTTGCAGCACGCCTTCACGTGGCACTGCGGCGAAAGCACGGGCGCGTGACCGACACCGAATGGATGGCCACCAACGCCGAGTACGCCGCCGAGATCGTGCGCATGACGCGCCAGCACGCCGCCGAGACGAAAGACGACGAACTCGACCAGCTCGCCACGCGGCTCGAGCAGGCCATGGAACCGCTGGCCCGCGCCGCGCGCCTGGCGGCGCGCCAGCCCGACGGCCTGCCGCCCACGCCGCCGCCGCGCTATGTCGGCGGGCTGCGCTGACGATGCCTCAGTTCGCGGCCAGCGCCGCCTTGCGGATCGACGCCAGCGTGCTCGCGGGCGTGATCGCCTCCGGGTCGAGCAGGCAATGCAGGATGGCCGGCTTGCCACTGGCGCGTGCACGCGCGAGTGCGGGGCCGAATTCTTCCGTCGTGGTCACGCGTTCGCCGTGGCCGCCGAACACCTCGGCGTAGCCGCGGAAGTCGGGGTTCTTCAGCTGCGTGGCGCTGATGCGGCCGGGGTAGTGCTTTTCCTGGTGCATGCGGATCGTGCCGTACATGCCGTTGTCCAGCAGCACCACGAGGATCGGCAGACCGTATTGCACGGCAGTGGCGAACTCCTGGCCGTGCATCATGAAATCGCCGTCGCCCGCGAACACGACCACCTCGCGCTCGGGCCACAGGCGCTTGGCGCCGACGCCGGCCGGCAGGCCGTAACCCATCGAACCGCTGGTCGGCGCGAGCTGGCTCGCGAACGCGCGGAACGGCCAGAAGCGATGCACCCAGGTCGCGAAGTTGCCCGCGCCGTTGCAGAAGATGGTGTCGGCCGGCAGCACCTCGCGCAGGTGCTGCATGACCTCGCCCATCTGCAGCGGGCCGGGGATGCGGACCGCGGCCGGATCGCTCCAGCGCAGGAAGTCTTCGCGCGCCGTCTTCGTCTCGGCCTGCCAAACAGGAGGTGATGCGGGACGCAACGTGGACACCGCTTCGGCGAACGCCTGCGGGGTGGCGTGGATGCCTTGCGTCGGGCGATAGAGCTTGCCGAGCTCGTCGGCATCGGCGTGCACATGCACCAGCGCCTGCTTCGGCTGCGGGATCGCGAACAGCTCATAGCCTTGCGACGGCACTTCCGACAGACGCCCACCGACCAGCAGCACCAAGTCCGCATTGCGGATGCGCTCCAGCATGCGCGGGTTCGCGCCGAGCCCCAGATCGCCCGCATAGCTGGGGTGCTCGGCGGACATCAGCATCTGACGGCGGAACGAGCAGTACACGGGCAGCGCATGCGCCTCGGCGAACTGCGCGAACTGCTGCGTCGCGGCTTCGGACCAGCGGCTGCCGCCCAGGATGACGACCGGCCGCTGCGCCTGCGACAGGCGCTGCTGCAGCTCGGCGATCTGCGCCGTGCCCGGATGGGTTTCGGTGACGGCATACGGCAGCGCATCGGCCACCACGGCGGCTTCGGTCAGCATGTCTTCGGGCAGCGCGATCACCACCGGGCCGGGTCGGCCCGAGGTCGCGACGTGGAAGGCGCGCGACACCAGCTCGGGCACGCGCGCCGGATCGTCGATCTGCACGACCCACTTGGCCATGGTGCCGAAGACCGCGCTGTAGTCCAGCTCCTGGAAGGCTTCGCGGCCCATCGCATCGCGCGCGACCTGCCCGACGAACAGCAGGAGCGGCGTCGAGTCCTGGTGCGCGATGTGCACGCCCGCCGCCGCGTTGGTGGCGCCGGGGCCGCGCGTGACGAAGCAGATGCCGGGCTGGCCCGTGAGCTTGCCCTGCGCCTCGGCCATCATCGTCGCGCCGCCTTCCTGCCGGCACACCGTCACGTCGATCGATGCGTCGTGCAGCGCGTCGAGCACGGCCAGGAAGCTTTCGCCGGGCACGCAGAAGAGTTGCTTGACGCCGTGGGTGATGAGCTGGTCGACCAGGATCTGGCCGCCGGTGCGGGAGGAAGTCATGAGGGTTCCAGTGGGATGAAGATGTTCAGGAAAGCGCGGCGCAGGCGGCGGCGATGCGCGCGCACGCCTCTTCGAGCTGCGCCATCGACGTCGCATACGAGATGCGGAAATACGGTGCGAGCCCGAACACGCTGCCCGGCACCACCGCCACCTCGAAGTCCTGCAGCAGGTAGCGGCAGAAGTCGCTGTCGGTCTGCAGCAGCGCGCCGCTGCGGGTGCGCTTGCCGAGCACGCCGGCGCAGCTTGCGAAGGTATAGAAGGCGCCTTCGGGCACGCGGCAGTGCAGGCCCGGCGTGCGGTTGAGCGCGGCCACGACGACATCGCGGCGCTGTTGAAAGGATGCGCAGCGCTCGGCCACGATGCCTTGCGGCCCGGTGAGCGCCTCGATCGCCGCGGCCTGGCTCACCGACGAGGGGCACGAGGTCGACTGGCTTTGCACCACGGCCATCGCCGCGATCAGCGGGCGTGGGCCCGCGCCGTAGCCGACGCGCCAGCCGGTCATCGCATAGGCCTTCGACACACCGTTCACCGTCAACGTGCGTTCGCGCAGCCGCGGCTCCACGGCCACCGGCGTTGCGAACGCGAGGCCGTCGTAGAGGATGTGTTCGTAGATGTCGTCCGCCAGCACCCAGACATGAGGGTGATCGAGCAGCACGTCGGTGATCGGTTTCAGCTGCGCCGCGCTGTAGGCCGCGCCGCTCGGGTTCGACGGCGAGTTGAGAAACAGCCAGCGCGTGCGCGGCGTGATGGCCGCTTGCAGCTGCGCCGCGGTCAGCCGAAAGCCGTTCTCCTCGCCGCATGCCACCGACACCGGCACGCCGCCACAGATCTGCACGATGTCGGCGTACGAGGTCCAGTACGGCGCAGGCAGGATCACTTCGTCGCCCGGGTTCAGGCTCGCCATCAGCGCGTTGAAGATCACCTGCTTGGCACCCGCGCTCACGCTGATCTCGTCGAGCGCGAAGTCCAGCGCGTTGTCGCGCTTGAACTTCAGCTGCACCGCCGCCTTCATCGCGGGGCTGCCGTCGAGCACCGTGTAGCGCGTGTCGCCGCGCGCAATGGCCTGCGAGGCCGCATGCCGGATGTTCTCGGGCGTGTCGAAGTCGGGCTCGCCCGCGCCCAGCACGATCACCGGGCGGCCGGCGCGCTTGAGCGCCTGCGCATGGTCGGTGATGCGCAGGATCTCCGAGACCTGGATGGCGCGCACGCGTTGCGCCGGCGAGAACACGGCGGCGTCTGTCACTTCGCGTAGGCCTCCAGCGGCTTGTCGTTGGGTTCGAGCACGAGCTGCTTGAGCGCGGGGCTCATCGGCAGGTTGAGGCTGGTGTTCTTCGGCGGGATCGCGGCCACGAACCACTTGGTGTAGATCTTCTCGAGCTCGCCGCTCTTCATGAGCTTGCGCAGCGAATCGTCCACCGCGGCCTTGAAGGCCGGGTCGTCCTTGCGGAACAGCAGCGCGATCGGTTCGGAGCCCAGCGCCTCGCCGGTGATGCGGTAGGCCGTGGGGTTCTTCGAGTTCGCGATGATGCCGGCGAGCAGGTTGTCGTCGAGCACGAAGGCATCGGCGCGGCCCGACTCCATGAGCAGGAAGCTCTCCAGGTGGTCCTTGCCGAGCATGGTGTTGTACGAGACGTTCTGCGCGCGCTCCCGCTTGCGCAGCAGCTGCACGGCGGTGGTGCCGGTCGAGGCCGACACGTTGCGCCCCGCGAGCTGGTCGAGCGTGGTGATGCCCGAGTCGACCTTGGTCGCCATGCGCACTTCGCTCACGTACGTGGTGAGCGCGAAGGCCACCTGCTGCTGGCGCGCGGTGTTGTTGGTGGTGGGGCCGCAGCCGATGTCCAGCGTGCCGTTCTGCACCAGCGGGATGGTGTTCTGCGCGGTCACGGCCATGTACTCGAGCTTGGCGTTGGGCGTGATGTCCTTCAGCACGCGCTCGCAGAGCTCGACGTGGTAGCCCACGTACTTCTCGCCCGCGCCCAGCATGTAGGCCATGGGCGGCGAGGCTTCGCGCACGCCGAGCACGACCTTGCCGCTCGCCTTGATCTTGTCGAGCGTGCCGCCCGTGGGCGCCTGCTGCGCGGTGGCGGTGGTGCCGAAGGCGAGCGCAAGCAGCGCGGCGGTGGCGAGGGTCTTCAGTTGCATCTTCATCTTTGCTGTCTCCTGGTAGTTCTAGGGGGATATGCGCGACCGCTGCCCTGCCGCTGCAGCGAAGTGCTGCGCGGCGAGAACAACAGGCCGGGGTGGGTCAGTCGCCGATGTCGAAGGTCACGCCTTGAGCCAAGGGCAATGCCGTCGAGTAGTTGACGGTGTTGGTCGCGCGGCGCATGTAGGCCTTCCAGCTGTCCGAGCCCGCTTCGCGCCCGCCGCCGGTTTCCTTCTCGCCACCGAAGGCGCCGCCGATCTCGGCGCCGCTCGGGCCGATGTTGACGTTGGCGATGCCGCAGTCGGAGCCGGCGCTGGACATGAAGCGCTCGGCCTCGCGCACATTGAGCGTGAAGATCGACGACGACAGGCCCGCGCCCACTGCGTTGTGCCATTCGATGGCTTCGTCGAGCGAGCTGTAGCGCACCACGTAGAGGATGGGCGCGAAGGTCTCGCGCAGCACCGGGCCGGCGTGCGACTTCAGCTCGACCAGCGCGGGGCGCACATAGAACGCGTCCTGCGTGCCGATGCCCTCGACGCGCTGGCCGCCGTGCACCGTGGCGCCGGTCTCGCGGCTTTCGTTCAGGGCCTTCTGCATGCCGTCGAAGGCCGCGCGGTCGATCAGCGGACCGACCAGCGTGCCGGCCTCGCGCGGGTCACCCACCTGCACGTTGCCATAGACCTTCACGAGCTTGGGCACCAGCTGGTCGTACACGCTCTCGTGCACGAACAGGCGCCGCAGCGTGGTGCAGCGCTGGCCGGCCGTGCCCATGGCCGCGAAGGCGATGCCGCGCAGCGTGAGGTCCAGGTCGGCCGAGGGCGTGACGATGGCGGCGTTGTTGCCGCCCAGTTCGAGGATGGCGCGGGCGAAGCGCGCCGCGAGCTTGGGCCCGACCTGCCGGCCCATCGCCGTGGAGCCGGTGGCCGAGAGGATCGGCACGCGGGGGTCGTCGACCAGCACCTCGCCGATGTCGCGCGGGCCCAGCAGCAGGCCGAGCAGGCCTTCGGGCGCGTCGCCGAAACGTTCGATGGCGCGCTGCGCGATGGCGTGCACGGCCAGCGCGGTGAGCGGTGTTTTTTCCGATGGCTTCCACACCACCGGATCGCCGCACACGAGCGCGAGCGCCGCATTCCACGACCACACGGCCACCGGAAAGTTGAAGGCCGAGATCACGCCGCACACGCCCAGCGGGTGCCAGGTTTCCATCATCCGGTGCTCGGCGCGCTCGGTGGCCAGCGTGAGGCCGTAGAGCTGGCGCGAGAGGCCGACGGCGAAGTCGCAGATGTCGATCATTTCCTGCACCTCGCCCGCGCCTTCCGACGGGATCTTGCCGGCCTCCAGCGTGACGAGGCGGCCCAGGTCGCGCTTGGCGGCGCGCAGCTCTTCGCCCAGCAGGCGCACCAGCTCGCCGCGACGCGGCGCCGGCACCAGGCGCCAGGCCTTGAAGGCCTCGTGGGCGCGGCCGATGGCGCCGGTGGCTTCCACGGCCGTGGTCTGCGGCACCTGCGCGATCACCTCGCCGCTGACCGGCGAGCGCACCGTGAGGTCGCCGCGGGTGTGGGCGGTGCGGGGCACGCCCAGGCGATGCAGCAGTTGCTCGACCTCGGCGGGAAGGGACACGGGGGTCTGGGCTTCTGGCATGGACGCTCCAGGGAGAAGGAAGGGCAGAAGAAGAAATGCGACAGCAGGAACGGGCCAATATGTGCGAAACCCGCGCCCTTGCCTAGCGAAAAATTGGAAGGACTTGGTGCGTTTTGCGAATGAACTCCATGGCGACACCTTCGCTCAACGCACGACAAACGCCTGCCCGCACAATGCGCGCGTGCCCCGAAAACCGCCCGATCCCTCGCCGCCCCCACCCTATTGGCTCTACCTGCTGGAATGCGAAGGCGGCGTGTACTACGCGGGCATCGCGCTCGACGTGGAGCAGCGCTTCTTCCAGCATGTCTTCGGGCTGGGCGCCAAGTTCACGCGCGCGCGTCCGCCGCAGCGCGTGCTGGCGGCACGCCAGTATCCCGACAAGGGCGCCGCGTTGCGGGCGGAGATCGCGCTCAAGGCGCTGCCTCGCGCACGCAAGCTGGCGTTCTTCGACAGTTAGCCACCCGCCGCAGGCGACCTGCGCAGCATCACCGGCAGGCACAGCAGATAGAGCACGGCGCCGGCCAGCCCTGCGCCGTGGGCTGGAGGAGCAGGCGGCACCGCCCGATGCGATGTTCGAGGTCGGCGTGGACCTCATGCTCGAAGGCGCGAAGGCGCGCCTGGAAGCTGACACCCAGCGCGGCGCCAAGCCGCGCCGCTGAACCGCCTCAGCGGTTGCGGTTGTCTTCGAGGATCCAGCCCGCCGCCTTCTCCGCCATCATCAGCGTCGGGCTGTTGGTGTTGCCGCTGGTGATGGTGGGCATCGCGCCCGCATCGACCACGCGCAGGCCGCGCACGCCGCGCACGCGCAGGCGCGCATCGAGCACCGCCATCGGGTCGCCGTCGGCGCCCATCTTGGTGGTGCCGACCGGATGGAAGATGGTGGTGGCGATGTCGCCGGCCAACCGCGCGAGGTCTTCGTCGGTCTGGTACTGCACGCCGGGCTTCCACTCCTGCGGCTTGTACTTCGCGAGCGCGGGCTGCTGCGCGATGCGGCGCGTCACGCGCAGCGAATCGGCCGCGACCTTGCGGTCTTCCTCGGTGCTCAGGTAGTTGGGGGCGATGGCGGGCGCATCTTCGAAACGCGCGCTCTTGATGCGCACCGAGCCCCGGCTCGTCGGGTTCAGGTTGCACACGCTCGCGGTGAAGGCCGGAAAGCTGTGCAGCGGCTCGCCGAAGGCGTCGAGCGACAGCGGCTGCACGTGGTACTGGATGTTGGGCCACGCGCGGTCGGGCGAGCTGCGCGTGAAGGCGCCGAGCTGCGACGGCGCCATGCTCATCGGGCCACTGCGTTTCAGCAGATATTCGAGGCCGATCTTCGCCTTGCCGACCAGCGACGAGGCCAGCACGTTGAGCGTGGGCGCGCCCTCGATCTTGTAGACCGCGCGGATCTGCAGGTGGTCCTGCAGGTTGGCGCCGACGCCGGGCGCGTCCAGCGCCACCTCGATGCCGTGCTGGCGCAGCAGCTCGGCCGGACCGACGCCCGACAGCTGCAGGATCTGCGGTGAGCCGATGGCGCCCGCGCTGAGGATCACTTCGCACTCGGCGTGCGCGGTGGTCATCTCGGTGCCGTCCCACACCTGCGCCCCGGTGCAGCGCTTCGTGCCGTCGGGCAGCGTCTCGAACAGCAGGCGCGACACCTGCGCGCCGGTCCACAGCTCGAAGTTGGGGCGGCCGTAGCAGGTGGGCCGCAGGAAGGCCTTGGCGGTGTTCCAGCGCCAGCCGTTCTTCTGGTTGACCTGGAAGTAGCCCACGCCTTCGTTGCTGCCGCGGTTGAAGTCGGCCGTGTGCGGCACGCCGGCCTGCACGGCCGCGTCGGCAAAGGCATCGAGGATGTCCCAGCGCAGCCGCTGCTTCTCGACACGCCATTCGCCGCCCGCGCCGTGCATCTCGTCGGCGCCGAGGTAGAAGTCTTCGTGCTTGCGAAAGGCCGGCAGCACGTTCTCCCAGCGCCAGCCTTCGTCGCCCGTGAGCTCAGCCCAGTGCTCGTAGTCGCGCGACTGGCCGCGCATGTAGATCATGCCGTTGATGCTGGAGCAGCCGCCCAGCGTCTTGCCGCGCGGATAGCGCAGCGTGCGGCCGTTCAGGCCCGCGTCGGGCTCGGTGTTGTAGAGCCAGTCGGTGCGCGGGTTGCCGATGCAGTACAGGTAGCCCACCGGAATGTGAATCCAGTGGTAGTCGTCCTTGCGGCCGGCCTCGATGAGCAGCACGCGCTTGGTCTTGTCGGCGCTCAGGCGGTTGGCGATGAGCGAGCCGGCGGTGCCGGCGCCGATGATGATGTAGTCGAAGGTGGTGTCGCTCATGGCGGCTGGCTTTTTGTCTCTCGTTGTTCTTCGGATGCGAAGCGCCGCGCGTGCGGCGCCCCCTTTTACCTTTACTTCGCCGTCGGCATCACGAACTCTGCGCCCTTGCCGATGCTCTCCGGCCAGCGCTGCATGATCGACTTCTGCTTCGTATAGAAGCGCACGCCCTCTTCGCCATACGCGTGCATGTCGCCGAACAGGCTCTTCTTCCAGCCGCCGAAGCCGTGCCAGGCCATCGGCACCGGGATCGGCACGTTGATGCCGACCATGCCGACCTGGATGCGGCGGCCGAACTCGCGGGCCACGTTGCCGTCGCGCGTGAAGCAGCTCACGCCGTTGCCGAACTCGTGCGCGTTGATGAGGTCGACGGCTTCCTTGAAGGTCGCGACGCGCAGGCAGCCCAGCACGGGGCCGAAGATCTCTTCCTTGTAGATGCGCATCTCGGGCGTGACGTGGTCGAACAGCGTGCCGCCCATCCAGAAGCCGTCGCCGCAGCCTTCGCCCGCCTTGTTGCCGTCGAAGCTGCGGCCGTCGACCAGCAGCTTCGCGCCTTCCTTCTCGCCCTGCGCGATGTAGCCGGTGATGCGCTCGTGCGCGGCGCGCGTGACGATCGGGCCCATCTCGGCCGCGAGGTTCTCGCCATCGAGCACCTTCAGCGTCTTCGTGCGCTCGATGAGCTTGGGCAGCAGCCGGTCGGCCACGTCGCCCACCAGCACCGCGACGCTGATCGCCATGCAGCGCTCGCCGGCCGAGCCGTAGCCGGCGCCGATGAGGGCGTCCACGGCCTGGTCGATGTCGGCGTCGGGCATGACGACCATGTGGTTCTTCGCGCCGCCCAGCGCCTGCACGCGCTTGCCGTGGCGTGCGCCGGTTTCGTAGATGTAGTTGGCGATGGGCGTCGAGCCCACGAAGCTCACGGCCTTGACGTCGGGGTGCTCCAGCAGCGCGTCGACCGCGGCCTTGTCGCCCTGCACCACGTTGAACACGCCGTCGGGCAGGCCGGCCTTCTTGAGCAGCTCGGCCATCAGCAGCGACGGGCTCGGGTCGGTCGGGCTGGGCTTGAGCACGAAGGTGTTGCCCGCGGCGATGGCCACCGGGAACATCCACATCGGCACCATCACCGGGAAGTTGAAGGGCGTGATGCCCGCGACCACGCCCAGCGGCTGGCGCAGCGTCCAGTTGTCGATGCCAGTGCTCACCTGGTCGGTGAAGTCGCCCTTGAGCAGCTGCGGAATGCCGCAGGCGAACTCGACGATGTCGATGCCGCGGCTCACCTCGCCCTGCGCGTCGGTGAAGACCTTGCCGTGCTCGGCGGTGATGAGGTGGGCGAGTTCGTCCTTGTGCTGGTTGAGCAGCTCGAGGAACTTGAACATCACGCGCGCCCGGCGGATCGGCGGCGTGTCGGCCCAGGCCGGGAACGCGGCCTGGGCGGCGGCCACGGCGGCGGCCACCTGCGCGGCATCGGCCAGGCCGACCTTGCCGGTGACGGCGCCGGTGGCGGGGTTGGTCACGTCCTGCGTGCGGCCGGAGGTGTTGGCGGCGGGGGCGCCGGCGATGTGGTGGTCGATATTTCGGGTGCTGATGGACATGTGCGGGTCTCCTGAAGGCAATTTGGCCCAATCCACGAAGAGAAAGCCAATGAATTCGCGTCGATGGCGCTATAAATCAGTCTTATATGACTACGTCATCGATGGACCTCCAGATTCTGCGCGCCTTCATCCTGGCGGGGCGCGAGGGCAACGTCTCGCGCGCCGCCGAGAAGCTGCACCTGACGCAGCCTGCGGTGAGCCTGCAGCTCAAGCGTTTCGCGGAAGAAACCGGGCTGGTGCTGTTCACCCGCACGCCGCACGGGCTGGCGCTCACGGCCGACGGCGCGGCCATGCTGCCGCAGGCCGAGCGCGTGCTGGCGGCCGTGGGCGACCTGCAGCAGGCCGCGCGCAACCTGCAGGTCACGGTGCGCGGGGCGCTGCGCATCGGCACCATCCTCGACCCCGAGTTCACGCGGCTGGGCGTGTTCCTGCGCGAGCTGGTCGAGGCCGCGCCGCAGATCGAGACCGAGCTGCGCCACGGCATGAGCGGCAGCGTGCTGGCGCAGGTGCTGCGCGGCGAGCTCGACGTGGGCTTTCACCTCGACCCCGGCAATCCGGACGACACACCCGACGCCGCCGCCCCGGCGCCGCTGGCGGTGCGCACGCTCACTCGCTTCAGCTACCGCGTGGTCGCGCCGGCCGGCTGGGGCCCGCAGGTGCTGGGGCGCGACTGGAAGGCGCTGGCCGCCCTGCCCTGGCTGGCCACGCCGCCCGAGTCGGCGCACCACCGTTTGCTGGAACGCGTGTTCGGCCCGCTCGGCCTGGCGCCCCGGCGCGTGGCGCTGGTCGACCAGGAGGCCTCGATGCTCGACCTGCTGAAGTCGGGCGTGGGCCTGAGCCTGGTGCGCGACTCGATCGCCATCCGCGAAAGCCAGGCCCACGGCCTCGTGCTGGCCGACCGCGTGCGGCTGGATTGCGCGCTGCGTTTCGTCTCGCTGGCCGCGCGGCGCGACGAGCCCGTGATCGCCAGCGCCTGGGATGCGCTGGCGCGGGCCTGGAGCTGAAGATTGGCTGAAAAAAACGGCGTCTGGCCCTACGCAAACGAAGGGCCAGACGCACACAAGCCCCGGATGCACGCGGTTACGATGCGCGCTCTCGCTTGGACCTTTGTTTACGTTTTGTCCCGCACCTTTGCCCATGTCGCCCACCCCGTCGCCCGCTGACGCCCCCGCCACCGACGACGCCTTCGCGCCGCCGCGCGCGCAGACGCAGGACGTGGACGGCCGCACCTGGGCCGTGGCCAGCGGTTGCTGGACCACGCTGGCGATGTCGACGCGCCCGGCCTGGGAGGCGTTGGCCAAGGACCTCGCGGCGCTGCCGCCCGCGGACGACCGGGCCTGGGACCTGCGCCCCATCGGCCAGCTCGACCACATCGGCGCCCAGCTGCTGTGGGAACACTGGCGCCAGGCCTGGCCGGCCACGATCGAGCTGTCGCCGCAGCACCAGGCGGTGCTCGACCAGGTGGCGAAGTTCACGGTGGCCACGCCCGACGAGCCGCCCAAGTCGCTGAGCGACCGGCTGCACGCACTGGCCCACCACGGCCCGCGCGCGATGGTCGTGCTGCGCGACTTCGTGGGCCTCATCGGCCAGCTCGCGCTCGACCTGTGCACGCTGGCGCGCGCGCCGCACCGCGCGCCGTGGCGCGACTTCTCGGGCCACCTCTATCAGTTCGGCGCCACGGCGCTGCACATCACGGCGCTGGTCGGCCTCTTGATCGGCGTGGTGCTGGCCTACCTGATCTCGCAGCAGCTGCGCAACTACGGCGCCGAGGCCTTCGTGGTGAACATCCTCGGGCTGTCGCTGATCCGCGAGCTCGGGCCGGTGCTGGCCGCCGTGCTGATCGCGGGCCGCTCGGGCTCGGCGATCACGGCGCAGATCGGCGTGATGCGCGTCACCGAGGAGCTCGACGCGATGCGCGTGATGGGCATCCCGCACGGCTTCCGTCTCGTGATGCCGCGCGTGCTGGCGCTGGCCATCGCGATGCCGCTGATCAGCCTGTGGACCTCGATGGCGGCGCTGGCCGGCGGCATGCTCGCGGCCGATGCGGCGCTGGGCATCTCGCCGTCGTATTTCCTGTCGGCCTTGCCGCGCGCGGTGCCCATCTCCAACCTCTGGCTGGCCCTGGCCAAGTCGGCGGTGTTCGGCGTGCTGATCGCGCTGATCGGCTGCTACTTCGGCATGAAGGTCAAACCCAACACCGAGAGCCTGGGGCGCGGCACCACGTCGTCGGTCGTGACCTCGATCACCGCCGTGATCCTGGTCGACGCGCTCTTCGCAGTGCTCTTCAAGGGCATAGGATTCCGCGGATGAACGCCGCCGTGACGTCCCCCTCGAGCACCGTGGTCGACATCCGCAAGCTCTGGACCGTGTTCAAGAGCCCCGATGGCGAACAGGTGGTGCACCGCGACCTCGACCTGCACCTCGACCGCGGCGAGGTGCTGTCGCTGGTCGGCGGCTCGGGCACCGGCAAGACGGTGCTGCTGCGGCAGATTCTCGGGCTGCAGAAGCCCACGAAGGGCGCGGTCGAGGTGCTGGGCCGGGCGCCGGGCGAACTCAGCGCGGCCGGCGCGGCCAACGTGGGCATGCTGTTCCAGCACGGTGCGCTGTTCTCGGCCTTCAGCGTGCTGGAGAACATCGCCTTTCCGCTGCGCGAACTCAAGCTGCTGCCCGACGAGCTGATCCGCAACGCCGCGCTCGTGAAGCTGCAGATGGTGGGGCTGGAGCCGCAGCATGCGAACAAGAGCCCGTCGGACCTGTCGGGCGGCATGATCAAGCGCGTGGCGCTGGCGCGCGCGCTCATCATGGACCCGCCGCTGCTGCTGCTGGACGAGCCCACCGCCGGCCTCGACCCCGAGGCCTCCGACAGTTTCTGCGACCTGCTGCGCGGCCTGCACCGCGAGCTGGGCCTGACGGTCGTGATGGTCACGCACGACCTGGACACCCTGTTCGACCTGAGCACCCGCATCGCGGTGCTGGCCGACCAGAAGGTGATCGTGAGCGGCACGGCGCGCGAAGTCATCGCCTACCCGCATCCCTTCATCCACGAATACTTTCTCGGCGGGCGCGGCCAGCGCGCCCTGGAGGCGCTGCACGACAAGCCCGCCGCCGGCAAACAACCATCCGCGCCGCGGCCCGAGGCCGCGCGCGCTGACGAAAGGTAGGTCCCCTCATGGAAAACAAGGCCCATGCCCTCGCCGCCGGCGCCTTCGTGCTCGGCCTGATCGCCGCGCTCGTCGCGCTGGTGGTCTGGTTCACGCGCGACAACACCGTGCGCAACGTTTACGAACTCTCCACCCGCGACGCCGTGAGCGGCCTGCAGCCGCAGGCCCAGGTGCGCTACCGCGGCATCTCGGTCGGCAAGGTGACCTCGATCGACTTCGACCCCAAAACCAAGGGCAACGTGCGCGTGCGCATCACGGTCGACGAGCGCGTGCCGCTCACCACCTCCAGCTTTGCCACGCTGAGCTACCAGGGCGTGACCGGCCTGGCCTTCATCGCGCTGGACGATGAGGGCGAATCGACCGTCGCGCTCAAGCCCGACAACAACAACCCGCCGCGCATTCCGCTCAAGCCCTCGATGCTCGCGAAGCTGCAGGACCGCGGCGAGGAAATCATCGACCAGGTGGAAGAAGTGACCAAGCGCGCCAACGCGTTGCTGGCCGACGCCAACCAGAAGCGCGTGGCCGACGCGCTGGAGAACATCGCGGCCGCCTCGGCCAGCGCCAACACGCTGCTCAAGCAGCTCGACAACACCGTCAAGACCGGCCTGAACCCGACGCTGGCCGCCATGCCCGAAACGCTGTCGACGGTGAAGAAGGCGGCCGGCGACGTCTCGCGCGTGGCCAACAACTTCAACTCCACCGTGGGCCGGCTCAACGCACCCGACGGTCCGGTCGAGCGCCTGAGCGAGGGCACCAAGGCGCTGGCGCAGGCGGTCGACTCGTTCAACGCCGCCACCCTGCCGCGCGTGAACCGCGTGGCCGACGACACCGCCCACGCGGTGCGCCGCCTGGGCCGCGCGGCCGACAGCATCAACGACAACCCGCAATCGCTGCTGTTCGGCAATGGCGGCGCCGCCGCGGGCCCGGGCGAGCCCGGCTTCGTTGCACCCGCCGCACGCCACTGACCGGGAGCAGACCAACCATGCGCATGAAGAACACCCTCCTCGCCCTCGCCAGCCTCGGCTGCGTGCTGCTGGTCGCCGGCTGCGGCATGCTGCCCGACAAGCCGGCGCGCGCCACGCTGTACGACTTCGGGCCCGGCCTTTCGGCCACGGCACCTGCCACCGCTGCCGCGCCGGCCACCGCGCTGCCGGCGCTGTCCCTCGCGGAGTTCGACAGCAACACGCGCCTGGACGGCACGCAGATCCTGTACCGCCTAGGCTATGCCGACGCCAACGAACTGCGCCCCTACGGCCAGTCGCGCTGGAGCCTGCCGCCCGCGCAACTGCTGCGCCAGCGGCTGCGCGACACGCTGGCCGAGCGCCGCACCGTGCTCGGCCCCGAAGAAAGCGCGACGCTCGCGCGCACCGAGGGCATCGTGCCCGACACGCTGCGCATCTCGCTCGACGAGTTCAGCCACTACTTCGACGCACCCGCCAGCAGCACGGGCCTGGTGCGCCTGCGCGCCACGCTGGTCCGCACCGCCACCGGCGGCGACCGCGTGATGGGCCAGCGGACCTTCACCGTGCGCCGCCCCGCCGCCAGCGCCGACGCGCCCGGCGGCGTGAAGGCGCTCATCGCGGCGAGCGACGCGGCCATGGCCGAGGTCGTGCAGTGGGTCGACCAGTTGCAGCAGCAGGAGCCGCCGCAGCCGCGTGTGGCGGCGCCACGGCGCTGAACGGCTTTTCATTCCAACCAACCCTGAGGAGACCCGTCCCATGAACGCAACGCGCATCGTCGGCATCCTGCTGGTCGTGGCCGGCATCGCCGGGCTCGGCCTGGGCGGCTTCAGCTTCACCAAGGAAACCCACCAGGCCAAGCTGGGCCCGCTGGAGTTCTCGGTGAAGGAAAAACAGACCGTCAACATCCCGGCCTGGGCCGGCGTGGCAGCGATCGTGGTGGGCGGCGCGCTGGTGCTGCTGGGTGGCAAGAAGGGCTGAGCGCCCGCCAATCACTGCCATGGCCGACGCCTTCGTGCCGCTGGAAGGCGGCTGCACCTGCCGGCAGGTGCGCTACCGCCTGAACGCCCCGCCGCTGTTCGTGCACTGCTGCCACTGCCGCTGGTGCCAGCGCGAGACGGGCTCGTCCTTCGCGCTCAACGCGCTCATCGAACCGGAACACGTGCAGGTGCTGCAGGGCGCGGTCGATCTGGTGCTCACGCCCTCGGCCAGCGGACGCGGCCAGAAATACGCGCGCTGCCCGGCCTGCCACGTCGCGCTGTGGAGCCACTACGCAGGCGCCGGCGACGCCGTGAGCTTCATCCGCGTGGGCACGCTCGACACGCCCGACCGGTTGCCGCCGGACCTGCACATCTTCACGATGTCCAAGCAGCCGTGGGTGGTGCTGCCGGCCGGCGCGCCGGCAGTGCACGAGTACTACGACCACAAGGACTACTGGCCCGCCGAGAGCCTCGCGCGCTGGCGCGTGCTGCGCGAGAAGATGCGGGCCGGCTAGCGCTTCAGTCGCCGGCCATGCCGGCAACCAACTTCGGCAGCAGGTCTTCCGACGCCCCCCGCAACACCACCGCTGCCGCATCGTCCAGGTGCGGCAGCGGCTCGATGTTCAGCGTGACCAGCCGCGCACCCCGCGCCATCGCCAGCTTGGGCAGCTCGGCCGCCGGGTAGACGATGGTGGTGCTGCCGACCACCAGGAACAGGTCGGACTCCTGCGCGGCCACCTGCGCGTCGAGCAGCACGCCGGCGTTCAGCATCTCGCCGAACATGACCACGTCGGGCCGCGCGTGCGAGCCGCAGCGCAGGCAGCGGTGGAACGGCCACGGGCCGCTGCGGTTGCCGCAGTGATCGCAGCGCCAGCGGCGCAGCGATCCGTGCAGCTCCAGCACGTCCTGGCCGCCGGCCTTGCCGAGCAGGCCATCGACGTTCTGCGTGATGAGCCGGGTCGCGGGGCGCAGCCGCTGCAGCTGCGCGAGCGCGAGGTGGCCGGGGTTGGGCGACGCGGTCTCGATCTGCGACAGGCGCTGGGCCCAGAACTTCGTGAAGCCGCCCGGGTCGCGCGCGAGGTCGTCGGCATGCGAGAACTTGAGCGCGTTCTGGCTCATCCAGAGACCGTCGGCGTCGCGGTAGGTCGGGATGCCCGAGGCCTTGGACAGCCCCGCGCCCGAGAAGACCACGATGCGGCGCGCACCGCGCAGCAGCGCCACGGTGCGGTCGATGCGCAGCGCGAGGTCGTCGGAGGAAGAAGAGAAAGAAGACAAGGCGGAAGAAAACAGGGTCATCGATCGGAAACGGAGGGAACCACGGCGCCGACCCCGCCCTGGTTTTTGCTCGCGCCCAGGCGCTGCGACACCGTGCCCGCGCAGGCCTTGAGCGCGCGCGCGATCTCGCCGTCCCAGGCGGTGTGGAAGATGCCGGCCGGGCCGATGGCAGTCACGGCCAGCACGATGGCGCCGGTGTGGTCGAACACGGGCGCGGCCATGGCGCTCACGCCCTCGATCACCTCGCCGTCGGAGCGGCTGATGCCGTGGTCGCGCACTTCCTGGCACTGGCGCTCGAAGTCGCTCCACGAGGGCAGCGGCTGCACCGGCGGCATGCCGGCCGGCGGCGCGGGCTCGGCGGCGCCCTTGCGCTGCTTCTGGCGCTGGCGCTCGTCCTCGAGCTGCGCGCGCACCACCGCCGGGTCGAGGTAGGCGGCAAAGACGCGGCCCGAGGCCGTGTTGGTGAGCGAGAACACCGTGCCGTGGCGCATGTTCACGTGCACCGGCGAGGGCGACTCGGCCGTGCGCACGATGGTCGCGCCGCGCGCGCCCCACACGGCCAGCGCCACGGTGTGGCCGATCTGCTGCGCGAGCTGGCCGATCAGCGGCGTGGCGATGTGCACCGGGTCGGCCTGCTGCAGGCTGATCAGCCCCAGTTGCAAGGCCAGCGGGCCGAGCAGATAGTGGCCGCTGGCGCGGTCCTGCTCGATGAGGCCCAGCCGGCCGAAGCTCACCATGTACGGGTGGGCCTTGGCGGCCGTCATGTCCGCTTCGCGGGCAAGGTCTTTGAGCGCCATCGGGCGGCCGTGGTGCACCAGCGCGCGCAGCAGCTGCCCGCCGACTTCGATGCTCTGGATGCCGCGCTGGGCGCGGTCGGTGTCAGTCGCTGCCATGGCCGCCTTGCCGTCTGGTTGTTCGTTCATGAAGAAGGCATTAGACATGAACTGATCTCGGGCTTACACTCCGCGCATTCGTTATCTGCAAACTCGTTCGCCTTAAACGAATCAGGCGAATCCCAAAACCACCCCACCGGAGACACACGATGAGCCAAGCCAAGAAATTCGCCAGCCAGGCCGACCTGGAAGAAAAGAAGATCACCTTCAGCCAGATCTCGGAGCACGCCTGGGCCTACACGGCCGAGGGCGACCCCAACACCGGCATCATCATCGGCGACGACTGCGTGCTGGTGGCCGACACCCAGGCCACGCCCGCCATGGCCGCCGACGTGGTGCGCCGCATCCGCGAAGTGACCGACAAGCCCATCAAGTACGTGGTGCTCACCCATTACCACGCGGTGCGCGTGCTGGGCGCGGCGGGCTACGGCGCCGAACACATCCTGGCCAGCCAGGACACGCGCGACCTGATCGTGGAGCGCGGCGAGGAAGACAAGGCCAGCGAAATCGGCCGCTTCCCACGCCTGTTCCAGAACGTCGAGACGGTGCCCCCGGGCCTGACCTGGCCCACCATGACCTTCACCGGCAAGATGACGCTGTGGCTGGGCAAGCTCGAAGTGCAGCTGCTGCAGCTGGGCCGCGGCCACACCAAGGGCGACACGGTCGTCTGGCTGCCGCAGGAGCGCGCGCTGCTGTCGGGCGACCTGGTCGAGTTCGGCGCCACGCCGTACGCCGGCGACGCCTACTTCCAGGACTGGCCGCAGACGCTGGACAACATCGCCGCCCTGAAGCCCCTGGCCCTGGTGCCGGGCCGCGGCGCCGCGCTGACCACGCCCGAAGCCGTGGCCGAGGGCCTGAACGGCACGCGGGCCTTCATCTCCGACGTGTACGCCAGCGTGCAGGAAGGCGTGAAGGCCGGCCGCGACCTGAACGCGGTCTACAAGGAAACCTACGCGAAGCTGCAGCCCAAGTACCAGCAGTGGGTGATCTTCGACCACTGCATGCCCTTCGACGTGAGCCGCGCCTACGACGAGGCCTCGGGCCACGCCGACCCGCGCGTGTGGACGGCCCAGCGCGACATCGACATGTGGAAGGCCCTGGAAGGCTGATCGCGCCGCGACCTTCCCCCGCGCGGGGAAGGCGACGGAAACGACAAGGACACGGAGACATCACGTGATCGACTATCAAAGCCTGCGCTTCGACTACACCCGCCACGCCGACCAGGACGCCGCCGCGCCCGCCCGCCACCCCGTGGTGGTCGTGGGCGCCGGCCCGGTGGGCCTCACGCTCGCCATCGACCTCGCCCTGCGGCAGGTGCCCGTGGTGCTGCTCGACAACGACAACAGCCTGTCCAGCGGATCGCGCGCGATCTGCTTCGCCAAGCGCACGCTCGAGGTGTTCGACCGCCTCGGCTGCGGCGACCGCATGGTGGACAAGGGCGTGTCGTGGAACGTCGGCAAGGTGTTCTTCCATGACGAGCAGGTCTACCGCTTCGACCTGCTGCCCGAGCCCGGCCACGAGCGCCCGGCCTTCATCAACCTGCAGCAGTACTACGTCGAGGGCTACCTCGTCGAGCGCGCCGCGGCCTTGCCGCTGATCGACCTGCGCTGGAACAACAAGGTCACCGGCATCGCGCAAGGCGAGGATGGCGCAGTGCTCACGGTCGAAACGCCCGAGGGCGAGTACCGCCTGCAGGCCGGCTACGTGGCCGCCTGCGACGGCTCGCGCTCCAACCTGCGCCAGATGCTGGGGCAGGAAGCCAAGGGCCGCGTGTTCCGCGACCGCTTCCTGATCGCCGACATCACGATGGACGCGCAGCTGCCCACCGAGCGCCGCTTCTGGTTCGATCCCTCGTTCCACCCCGGCCAGAGCGTGCTGCTGCACAAGCAGGCCGACGGCATGTGGCGCGTCGACTTCCAGCTCGGCTGGGACGCCGACCCGGTGGAAGAGCGCAAGCCCGAGCGCATCACGCCGCGCGTGCGCGCGCTGCTGGACAGCATCGGCTTCGAAGGCGTGCAGTTCCAGATCGGCTGGGCCAGCGTCTACACCTTCGCCTGCCAGCGCATGGAGCGCTTCCGCCACGGCCGCGTGCTGTTCGCGGGCGACTCGGCGCACGGCGTGTCGCCCTTCGGTGCGCGCGGCGCCAACTCGGGCGTGCAGGACGCCGACAACCTCGCCTGGAAGCTCGCGGCCGTGCTGGCCGGCGACGCGCCCGACGCGCTGCTCGACAGCTACGCGAGCGAACGCGAATACGCCGCCGACGAGAACATCCGCAACTCCACGCGCGCCACCGACTTCATCACGCCCAAGAGCGAGGTGAGCCGCCTCTTCCGCGACGCGGTGCTCGAGCTGACCAAGCGCCACGCCTTCGCGCGCTCGCTGGTCAACAGCGGGCGGCTGTCGGTGGCCACGGTGCTGCGCGACTCGCCGCTCAACACGCCCGACGCCGACACCTTCGCCGGCGCGATGGTGCCCGGCGCGGCAGCAGCCGATGCGCCCGTGCGGCGCGCCGACGGCAGCACCGGCTGGCTGCTGCGCGAATGCCATGTGGCGCGCTTCACCGCGCTGGTGTTCGGCACCGGCGACGCCGCCGAGCGCAGCCTGCAGGCGCTGAAAAGCAGCGACCTCGCGCTGCACGTCGTGCGCGTGGAAGGCACCGGCCCCGACGCCGAACTCGCCACGCAGCGCTACGACGCGCAGCCCGGCACCGTCTACCTGCTGCGGCCCGACCAGCACGTGTGCGCGCGCTGGCGCCACCCCACGGCGGCGAAGCTTCGCGCGGCCCTCGACCACGCACTGGCAAAGGCATGACCCCGATGCAACAGCAACTGATCACCACGCCGAACCTCGAAGCGCCCGACGATTTCTACGAGGCGCTCATCGAGGCCCACCAGGGGCTTTCCACCGAGGAAAGCCACGCCTTCAACGCACGACTCGTGCTCGTGCTGGCCAACCATGTCGGCTCGCTGGCCGTGCTGCGCGAAGCCTTCGACGCGGCGCGCGCCGGCTGAGCCCCGCACACTCCCACCTCATCGCGATTTTCGAAAGAGAAGCCCATGACCCAAGCAACACCCGCCTCCGAACGGCGCTACCAGAGCGGCTTCGGCAACGAGTACGCCTCCGAGGCCGTACCCGGTGCGCTGCCGCAAGGCCGCAACAACCCGCAGCGCGGCCCCTTCGACCTGTACACCGAGCTGCTCTCGGGCACCGCCTTCACGGCGCCGCGCCATGAGAACCGCCGCACCTGGCTGTACCGCCGCCAGCCCTCGGTGGTGTCGGGCCGCTACCAGCCCTACGCACAGGCGCACTGGACCACCGGCGCCGACCGCGAGATCGCGCTGCCGCCCGAACCGATGCGCTGGGGCCCGCTGCCGCTGGACGGCGCGGCCGACGTCGACTTCATCGACGGCATGCACACGCTGGCCGCCAACGGCGACGCCGAGTCGCAGGTCGGCATCGGCTCGCTGATGTACCTCGCGGGCCGTTCGATGGAACAGCGCGCCTTCGTCAACGCCGACGGCGAGATGCTGGTGATGCCCCAACAAGGCCGCCTCGTCATCACCACCGAACTCGGCGTGCTCGACGTCAAGCCCGGCGAAATCGTGGTGCTGCCGCGCGGCATGGCCTTCAAGGTCGCATTGCCCGACGGACTTTCGCGCGGCTACGTGTGCGAGAACTACGGCGCGCACTTCCGCCTGCCCGAACTCGGCCCGATCGGCTCGAACGGCCTGGCCAACGCCCGCGATTTCCAAGCGCCCGTGGCGGCCTTCGAGGCAGACGGCGGCGCCTACGAGCTGGTGAAGAAATTCGGCGGCCGCTTCTGGACCGCACCGACGAAACAGTCGCCCTTCAACGTGGTCGCCTGGCACGGCAACCTCGCGCCGGTGAAGTACGACACGGCCAACTTCATGGTCATCGGCTCGATCAGCTTCGACCATCCCGATCCGTCGATCTTCACCGTGCTGACCTCGCCCAGCGACACGCCCGGCACGGCCAACTGCGACTTCGTGATCTTCCCGCCGCGCTGGATGGTGATGGAAAACACCTTCCGTCCGCCATGGTTCCACCGCAACCTCATGAGCGAATTCATGGGCCTGGTGCTGGGCGAGTACGACGCCAAGCCGGGCGGCTTCAAGCCCGGCGGTGCGAGCCTGCACAACTGCATGGTGCCGCACGGACCGGACGAGGAAGCCTTCGACAAGGCGACGCACGCCGACCTCAAGCCGCACAAGCTGGACAACACGCTGGCCTTCATGTTCGAGAGCCGCTACCGTTTCATTCCGACGAACTTCGCGCTGCAAAGCCCGGCGCTCGACACCGACTACACCGACTGCTGGGCCGGTCTGAAAGACCAATTCAAGGCATGACGCACGCTCTCACCCTCACCCGCCGCGCCGCGGCCCTCGCGCTGCTGGCCGCGCCCTTGTTCGCGCACGCGGCCGACTTTCCGTCCAAGCCCATCAAGTTCATCGTGCCCTACACGGCCGGCGGCACCACCGACCTGGTGGCGCGCACCGTGGGCCAGAAGGTGTCGGAGAAGCTGGGCCAGCCGGTGCTCATCGACAACCGCGGCGGCGCGGGCGGCAACATCGGCATGGACGCCGTGGCCAAGGCCGCGCCCGACGGCTACACGATCGGCTTCGGCGCCATCTCGACCAACGCGCTGAACCCGCACATCTACAAGTCGATGGCCTTCGACCCGCGCAAGGACTTCACGGCCATCAGCCTGCTGGGCATGTCGACCATCGTGCTCGAAGTGCCCGCAAGTTCGGCCATCAAGACCGTGCCCGAGCTCATCGCCGCCGCGAAGAAGAACCCCGGCCTGCCCTACGCCACCGCAGGCGCCGGCACCTCGATGAACCTGGCCGGCGTGATGTTCGCGCAGATGACCGGCACCGAGCTGACGCACGTGGCCTACAAGGGCAGCGGCCCGGCCATCACCGACATGCTGGGCAACACCATCGGCGTGATGTTCGACAACCTGCCGGCGTCGCTGCCGCACATCCAGGCCGGCAAGCTGCGCGCACTGGCGGTGGCGGGCTCCACGCGCTCGCCCTCGCTGCCCGACGTGCCAACGATGGCCGAAGCGGGCCTCAAGGGCTATGCGCTGGAGCCGTGGTTCGGCGTGTACGGCCCGGCGAAGCTGCCGGCGCCGATCGTGAAGGCGCTGAACGAAGCGTTCGTCGAAGCGCTCGCGATGCCCGACGTGAAGGCCAAGCTGCAGCAGGCCGGCTTCTCGCCGCGCGGCTCGAGCGCGCAGGAGCTCACCACGCTCACCGACACCGAATACAAGCGCCTGGGCGACGTCGCCAAAAAAGCGGGCATGACCGCAGACTGATCCGATTCAACGAAAGACCTCCATGACCGCACTCAACGCCACCCACGACCCGAAGCTGCGCAGCTGGGTCGCCGCCGCCAACGTGGCCGGCACCGACTTCCCGATCCAGAACCTGCCCTTCGGCCGCTTCCGCGCCGCCGGCAGCAGCGAGGCCTTCCGCATCGGCGTGGCCATCGGCGACCAGATCCTCGACCTGCGCGCCACCGGACTCATCGACACCGACGACATGAACGTGCTGATGAACGCCTCGGTGAAAGACCGCCAGGCGCTGCGCGCCGCGATCTCCGCGGGCCTGGCCGAAGGCAGCGGCCAGCAGGCCGCGTGGTCGAAGGCCCTGCTGGCGCAAGCCCAGGCCGAGATGACGGTGCCCTGCCGCATCGGCGACTACACCGACTTCTACACGGGCATCCACCACGCCACCACCATCGGCAAGCTGTTCCGCCCCGACCAGCCGCTGATGCCCAACTACAAGTGGGTGCCCATCGGCTACCACGGCCGCGCCTCGTCGATCGGCGTGAGCGGCCAGGTCTTCAAGCGCCCGCAAGGCCAGACCAAGGCACCCGATGCGGCGGCGCCGAGCTTCGGCCCCTCGAAGCGGCTGGACTACGAACTGGAGCTGGGCTTCCTCGTGGGCCGCGGCAACGCGCTGGGCGAACCCATCGCCATCGGCGACGCCGAAGACCACCTGTTCGGCGTGACCCTGCTCAACGACTGGTCGGCGCGCGACCTGCAGGCCTGGGAATACCAGCCGCTGGGCCCGTTCCTGGCCAAGAACTTCGCCAGCACGCTGTCGCCCTGGATCGTGACGACCGAAGCGCTGGCGCCGTTCCGTGCCAAGTTCGAGCGCCCCGCCGAAGACCCGCAGCCGCTGCCCTACCTCGACGCCCCGTCGAACCGCGCCAGCGGCGCGCTCGACATCACGCTCGAAGTGCTGCTGCAGACCGCGAAGATGCGCGCCGACGGCGTGGCGCCCGTGCGCCTCACGCTCGGCAACACCACCGAGGCCGCCTACTGGACCGCCGCGCAGCTCATCACGCACCACACGGTGAACGGCTGCAACCTGCAGCCCGGCGACCTGCTGGGCTCGGGCACGCTGTCGGGCCCGCAGCCCGACCAGGCCGGCTCGCTGATGGAACTCACGCTGGGCGGCAAGCAGCCGGTCACGCTGCCGAACGGCGAGAAGCGCACCTTCCTGGAAGACGGCGACACGCTGGTGATGCGCGGCTGGTGCGAGCGCGAAGGCGCGGTGCGCATCGGCCTGGGTGAAGTCGCCGGGACGGTGGTCTGACCCTGGCCTGAGCTGCGGTGCGCCCAGAGGGCGCGCCCGTCAGGGCGTCGGCGCCGCCGACGATGCCGCGCCCGCCGGTGCCGGCACCGCGGCCGCCGCGGGCCAGGCCACCTCGCTGGCCACGCGCGGCTTGCCCATCGGCGCGCCCGCGCGGCCGATGCGCACGGCGGCCATGTCGGCCTCGCTCGGGTACTGGTCCATGAGCCAGTAGTCGAACACGCGACGCGCCAGCGGCGCCGCGGCGCCCGCGCCCCAGCCCGCGTTCTCGACGATGACCGCGAGCGCGATCTTCGGGTTGTTGGCCGGTGCGTAGGCCATGAACAGCGCGTGGTCGCGCTGGTGTTCTTCGAGCGCGCGCGCGTTGTACTTGGTGTTCTTGGCCTGCGTCACGGCCTGCGCCGTGCCGGTCTTGCCGGCCGCCTGGTAGCCCGCGCCCGCGAACACGCCGCGCGCGGTGCCGCTGGTGACCACGCTGGTCAGGCCCTCGCGGATCACCGCCACGTTGGCCGCCGTGTAGCCCAGGTTCTCGGCCGGCGGCTGGGGCAGCGGCACGACCTGCCCGCTGACCGTGTTGCGCATCGCCAGCGCCAGGTGCGGCCGGTGCTTCATGCCGCCGTCGGCCACGATGGCCGTGGCCTGCGCCAGCTGCAGCATGGTGAAGGCGTTGTAGCCCTGGCCGATGCCCAGCGAGATGGTCTCGCCCGCGTACCACTTCTTCTGCTCGGGCCGCTTGTAGGCGTTGCGCTTCCACTCGGTGCTGGGCAGCACGCCGCGCACCTCGCCACCCAGGTCGATGCCGGTGATCTGGCCGAAGCCCATCGGCTTCATGAAGTCGTGGATCAGGTCCACGCCCATCTCGTTGGCCAGCGAGTAGTAGTAGATGTTGCTCGACACCTGGATCGAGCGGCGCATGTCGACGCCGCCCAGGTAGCCCTCGGGGCTGCCGAAGCGGTGGCCGCCGAAGTTGAAGTAGCCGGGGTCGTTCACCACCACGCTCGCGGCGCGCTTGCCGGTCTGCAGCGCCGCCAACGCCATGAAGGGCTTGTAGGTGGAGCCCGGCGGGTAGGTGCCGCGCAGCGCGCGGTTGAGCAGCGGCTTGTCGATCGATTCGGTGAGCGCCTGCCAGCTCTCGGTGTCGATGCCTTCGACGAACAGGTTCGGGTCGAAGGTGGGCTTGCTCACGAAGGCCAGCACTTCGCCGGTCTTGGGGTCGATGGCCACGAGCGCGCCGCGCCGGTCGCCGTACATGTCTTCCACCAGCTTCTGCAGCTTGATGTCCAGCGACAGCATGACGGTGTTGCCCGGCGTGGCCGGGTGGCTGGCGAGCCGGCGCACGGCGCGCCCGCCGGCCGAGGTTTCCATCTGCTCGACGCCGGTCTGGCCGTGCAGCATCTTCTCGTAGCTCTGCTCGATGCCCAGCTTGCCGATGTAGTCGGTGCCTTTGTAATTGGCCTGGTCTTCCTCGTCCCAGTCTTCCATCGCGGTCTTCTCGCGCTGGTTGATGCGGCCGATGTAGCCCAGCACGTGCGAGGCCAGCTCGCCCTGCGGGTAGTTGCGGAACAGGCGCGCCTTGATCTCCACGCCCGGGAAGCGGTAGCGCTGTGCCGCGAAGCGCGCCACCTCTTCATCGCTCAGGCGGGTGCGGATCGGAATGGAGTCGAAGCTGCGCGAGTCTTCGCGCAGGCGCTTGAAGCGGCGGCGGTCGCGCGGCGACACCTCGAGCACGCTGGTCAGGCTGTTGATGGTCTCCTCGACGTCGCCGACCTTGGAGGGCGTGATCTCCAGCGTGTAGGCCGAGTAGTTGGAGGCCAGCACGATGCCGTTGCGATCGAGGATGAGCCCCCGGTTCGGCACCACCGGCACCACGGCCGTGCGGTTGCTCTCGGCCTGCTCGGCCAGGTCGGCATGGCGCACGACCTGCAGGTAGACCAGCCGCGAGCCCAGCAGGCTGAAGGCGAACAGCACCGCCAGGCCGATGACGATCACGCGGCGCTTGAAGCGCGCCAGGTCGGCGGCAACGTTGCGGATTTCGGTCATGGCGTCAGGAAGCTTAGGCGTGCGCAGGTGCGATGGCAAATGCGACGGAAGGAAGAACTCAGAGGGGGCGGTTCTCGTCGGGTTCGGGCGTGCGGCGCTGGGGCGCCAGGAGCAGCGCGGTGGCCAGCGGCCACAGCGCCGCCTCGAGGGCCGGCGAGACCAGCACGCCCCAACCCGGGAACACGCCGCCGCCGATCATGCGCGTGATCACCTCGATGAACTGCGACAGCGCAAACAGCGGCAGCACCTGCAGCGCCTGCGAGAGCACCGGGTACCACAGCAGGCGCCGGTGGATCATGATCGCGAAGAAGCCCAGCGTGGTGTAGGACAGCGCATGCTGGCCCAGCATCGACGACTGGTGCACGTCCATGAGCAGGCCGAACATGAAGGCCGCGCCGATGCCCACGCGCGCGGGCTGGTGCACGCCCCAGAACACGATCACCAGCGCCAGCAGGTCGGGCATCCAGGCGGCGCGGCCGATGGGGATCATGTTGACCAGCAGCGCCACGAGCAGGCTGGTCCACATGAAGACGGGGCTGACGGGCAGCAGGAGCTGCTGCTGGCCGGGGCGCTTGATCATCGCGTGGCTCCCGCCGGTTTCTTCTCGTTCTTGCCGGCGCCCGGCTTGCCTTCGGGGCGCTTGCGCTGGGTGGACGCGGCCTCGACGTGCGGCGGTGCCACCGGCGCGCCGGAGGGCTCGAGCACCAGCACGTAGCGCGCCGCGGTCACGCGGGCCAGCGGCACGCAGTAGATGCGCGCGAAGGCCGAGTCGGCGCGGCGCTCGATGCGTTCGATCTTGGCCACCGGCAGGCCGGCCGGGTAGATGCCGTCGACCCCGCTGGTGGACAGCAGGTCGCCCTCCTGCAGGTCGGCGTTGGCCGCCATGAAGCGCAGCTCCATGCCGCCGCCGTGCGCCGAGGCGTCGCCGAAGGCCACGCTGCGCACACCGGTGCGGGTGTTCTGCACGGGAATGGCCAGGTCGCGGTCGATCACCAGCGTGACCTCGCTCGTGAAGGGCAGCACCTGGGTCACCTGGCCCAGCACGCCGCGCGCGTCGATCACCGGCGAGCCGGCGGCCACGCCTTGGGCGAGGCCCTGGTCGATGACGATCTTGCGCGTGTAGGGGTCGGCCGCGTCGTACAGCACCTCGGCCGGGCGGCCCGGCGTGGTGGTGGTCTGGCGCAGCTCGAGCAGCTCGCGCAGGCGGGCGTTGTCTTGCGCGAGCGTGTCGGCGCGGCTGGCGGTCTCGGCCTGCAGCATCAGGGCCTTGCGGGCCTCGTCTTCGTTGCGCTGCGCGGTCTGCAGCTCTTCGAAGTAACGGCTGCCGCCCATCACCAGCATGACCGGCTTGAGCGCCGCCATCTGCACCGGGTAGAGCACCGCGCCGATGGCCGAGCGGATCGGCTTCACGAGGTGAAAGCGGGCGTCGGCGACCATGAGGAAGAGCGAGAGCGCGCCGAAGAAGATCAGCTTGCTGAGTGCCGATTGCCCCTGGTTGAACAGGGGTGGCGCTGTGCGATCGAGCGTGCCCAGAGGCATGTAGTCAGACCCGGCGGTGGTGCGGCATCAAATAACAAAAAGCCGGCCTGCGCAAGCAGAGGCCGGCCGATGATGGCTTTCGCCTTTTACTCGCTCGTGAAGATGCTGCCCAGACGGTCCATGCGCTCCAAGGCGATGCCGCAGCCGCGCACCACGCAGGTCAGCGGGTCTTCGGCCACGAGCACCGGCAGGCCGGTTTCCTCGGCGAGCAGGCGGTCGAGGTCGCGCAGCAGCGCGCCGCCGCCGGTGAGCATCATGCCGCGCTCGGCGATGTCGGCGCCCAGTTCGGGAGGCGTCTGTTCCAGCGCGTTCTTCACGGCCGAGACGATGTTGTTCAGGGGGTCGGTCAGGGCTTCCAGCACTTCGTTGCTGCTGATGGTGAAGCTGCGCGGCACGCCTTCGGACAGGTTGCGGCCCTTGACTTCCATTTCCTTGACTTCGGAGCCCGGGAAGGCCGAGCCGATGTTCTTCTTGATGACTTCGGCCGTCGGCTCGCCGATCAGCATGCCGTAGTTGCGGCGGATGTAGTTGATGATGGCTTCGTCGAAGCGGTCGCCGCCCACGCGGACCGAGCCCTTGTAGACCATGCCGCCCAGCGAGATCACGCCCACTTCGGTGGTGCCGCCGCCGATGTCCACCACCATCGAGCCCGAGGCTTCGCTGACGGGCAGGCCGGCGCCGATGGCCGCGGCCATGGGTTCTTCGATGAGGTAGACGGCGGTGGCGCCGGCGGCTTCGGCCGCGTCCTTGATGGCGCGGCGCTCGACCTGGGTCGAGCCGCAGGGCACGCAGATGATGATGCGCGGGCTCGGCGTGAGCAGCGTGCGCGGGTGCACCATCTTGATGAACTGCTTGATCATCTGCTCGGTGATCACGAAGTCGGCAATGACGCCGTCCTTCATCGGGCGGATGGCCTCGATGTTGCCGGGCACCTTGCCCAGCATGGCCTTGGCTTCGCGGCCGACGGCCTGGATCACCTTCTTGCCATGGGGGCCGCCTTCGTGGCGGATCGCGACCACGGAGGGCTCGTCCAGCACGATGCCCTTGTTGCGGGCGAAGATCAGGGTGTTGGCGGTGCCGAGGTCGATCGCCAGGTCGGTGGAGAAGTACCGACGGAAAGCTCCAAACATGTGCGGAATCCTCTGAGCACGGCCTGCGCATCGGCAGGTCGTCGCTCTATTTTTGGGTCGTTTGACGGGGTGAATTGATCGTTTTTGGCGCAAAAGCCGGCGCGTTCGCGGGGGTTGCGGCAAAGGCGGGATAATAACCGAATCCCCTCTGAATCCCGTGTCGGCACCCTCTTCGGCGTGCGATTGCCTCCGGTTTTTTCGACCCGTCAGCCATCTATGTCTCTTTCCGCTTCCGATATTGCACGCATCGCCTCCCTGGCGCGGCTGCAGCTTGCCCCAGATGAAAGCGAGCGCATGCTCACTCAAATCAACGGCTTCTTCGATCTGGTCGAACGCATGCGCGCGGTCGACACCACCGGCGTCGAGCCGCTGGCGCACCCCGTGGCCGCGCTCGAAGACGTGACGCTGCGCCTGCGCGACGATGTCGTGAGCGAGCCGAACAACCGCGAAGCCAACCAGAAGAGCGCCCCGGCCGTCGAAGCCGGCCTGTTCCTCGTGCCCAAGGTGATCGAATAATGAGCGGCGAGCAACTGCACCAGATGGGCGTGGTCGCCCTGGCCAAGGCCCTGGCCGAGCGCAAGGTTTCGGCCGTCGAAGCCTCGCAGGCGTTTCTCGGCCGCATGAAGGCCCACGAGTCGCTCGGCACCTTCGTCGACGTCAACGAAGAAGTCACGCTGGCCCAGGCCCGCGCGGCCGACGCGCTCATCGCCAAGGGCAACGCGCCCGCGCTGGCCGGCGTTCCGATCGCGCACAAGGACATCTTCGTCACCACCGATTTCGCCACCACCGCCGGCTCGAAGATGCTCGCGGGCTACCGCTCGCCCTTCGACGCGACCGTGGTGCGCCGCCTGGCCGAAGCCGGCGCGGTCACGCTGGGCAAGCTCAGCTGCGACGAGTTCGCGATGGGCTCGGCCAACGAGAACGTCGCCGTGCCCGCCGTGGGCCACGACCAAGCCGTGCCGGTGCGCAACCCCTGGAACCTCGAACGCATTCCGGGCGGCTCGTCGGGCGCCAGCGCGGCGGCCGTGGCCGCGCGCCTCGCACCGGCCGCCACCGGCACCGACACCGGCGGCTCGATCCGCCAGCCCGCTTCGTTCTGCGGCATCACCGGCATCAAGCCGACCTACGGGCGCGCCTCGCGCTACGGCATGGTGGCCTTCGCCTCCAGCCTCGACCAGGCCGGCCCGATGGCCCGCTCGGCCGAAGACTGCGCGCTGCTGCTGTCGGCCTTCTGCGGCCCCGACCTCGACCGCGATTCGACCTCGCTCGACAAGCCCGCCGAAGACTTCGGCCGCTCGCTGAACGACTCGCTCGAAGGCCTGCGCATCGGCGTGCCCAAGGAGTTCTTCGGCGACGGCGTGGCGCCCGGCGTGCGCGCCGCCATCGACGCGGCGCTCGCGCAGTACGAGAAGCTCGGCGCCAAGCGCGTCGAGGTCTCGCTGCCGCGCACCGAGCTGTCGATTCCCGTGTACTACATCCTGGCCGCGGCCGAAGCCTCGAGCAACCTGAGCCGCTTCGACGGCGTCAAGTTCGGCCACCGCGCCAAACAGTACAAGGACCTGGCCGAGATGTACGAACGCACGCGCGCCGAAGGCTTCGGCGACGAGGTGAAGCGCCGCATCATGATCGGCACCTACGTGCTCTCGCACGGCTACTACGACGCCTACTACCTGCAAGCGCAGAAGGTGCGCCGCATGATCGCGGACGACTTCCAGCAGGCGCTGACGCAATGCGACGTGATCGCCGGCCCCGCCGCGCCGACCACCGCCTGGAAGATCGGCGAACACGGCGACGACCCCGTGGCCGACTACCTCGCCGACATCTTCACGCTGCCCGCCTCGCTCGCCGGCCTGCCCGGCATGAGCGTGCCCGCGGGCTTCGACGCAGGCATGCCCGTGGGCCTGCAGCTGATCGGCAACTACTTCGGCGAAGCGAAGCTGCTCAACGCAGCGCACCGCTTCCAGCAAGCCACCGACTGGCACACGCGCACGCCGGAGGGTTTTTAAGATGAGCGACACCACCGCAGTGAACACCTTCGAAGCACAACAACAAGGCCGCCCGACCGGCCCGCTGGTGCGCGGCTATGAAGTCATCATCGGCTTCGAGACGCACGCGCAACTGTCGACCGCGAGCAAGATCTTCAGCCGCGCCTCCACCGCCTTCGGCGCCGAGCCCAACACGCAGGCCTGCGCGGTCGACCTGGCGCTGCCGGGCACGCTGCCCGTGATGAACAAGGGCGCGGTCGAACGCGCCATCAAGCTGGGCCTGGCGCTGGGCTCGCACATCGCGCCGCGCAGCGTGTTCGCGCGCAAGAACTACTTCTACCCCGACCTGCCCAAGGGCTACCAGATCAGCCAGTTCGAGATCCCGGTGGTGCAAGGCGGCGCGGTGTCGTTCTTCCTCGGTGAAGAGAAGAAGACCGTGCGCCTGGTGCGCGCCCACCTCGAGGAGGACGCGGGCAAGTCGCTGCACGAAGACTTCATCGGCCAGAGCGGCATCGACCTGAACCGCGCCGGCACGCCGCTGCTGGAGATCGTGACCGAGCCCGACATGCGCTCCACCGCCGAGGCCGTGGCCTACGCGAAGGAACTGCACAAGATCGTCACGTGGATCGGCATCTGCGACGGCAACATGCAGGAAGGGAGCTTTCGCTGCGACGCCAACGTGTCGGTGCGCAAGCCCGGCGACAAGCTCGGCACGCGCCGCGAGATCAAGAACCTGAACAGCTTCAAGTTCATGCAGCAGGCGATCGACTACGAGATCAACTCGCAGATCGACGAGCTCGAAGAGGGCCGCGCCATCGAGCAGGCGACCGTGCTGTTCGATCCCGCCACCGGCGAGACGCGCACCATGCGCACCAAGGAAGACGCGGCCGACTACCGCTACTTCCCCGATCCGGACCTGCCGCCCCTCGTGGTGGCCGCCGAGTGGATCGAGCGCGTGCGGGCCACCATGCCCGAGCTGCCGCGTGCCACGGCCGAGCGCTATGTGCGCGACCACGGCCTGTCGGAATACGACGCCGCGCAGCTCACGCAAGGTGCGGCACTGGCCCGCTACTTCGACGACGCGGTGAACGCCGGCGCAGCGCCCAAGCTGGCCAGCAACTGGATCACCGGCGAGATGGCCCGCCGCCTGAACGCCGCCGAGATCGGCATCGAGGCCGCACCCGTGAAGGCCGCGCAGCTCGCGCAGCTGGTGACGCGCATCGCCGACGGCACGCTGCCCAACAACGCCGCGCGCCAGGTGTTCGAAGCGCTGTGGAGCGGCGAAGGCAGCGATGTCGACGCGATCATCGAAGCCAAGGACCTGAAGCCGATGAACGACGCCGGCGCACTCGACAAGATCCTCGACGAGGTGATTGCCAAGAACGCGAAGAACGTCGAGGAATACCGCGGCGGCAAGGAAAAGGCGCTCAACGGCCTCGTGGGCCAGGTCATGAAGGCCAGCGGCGGCAAGGCGAACCCGGCGCAGGTCACCGAGCTGCTGAAAGCCAAGCTGGGCTGATCGCGAACGAGCCCCGGGGCCTTGCGCCAGGCCCCGGCGGGTTCGTTCAGCGCGGGTTGCCGCCGTTCTGCGGCGACCAGAGCGTCTTCAGGCGCCCGCGCTCTTCGTCGAAGCGCGCATTCACACGCTTCTTCTCGTCTTCCTGCTCCGTGATGAAGCGGTTCTGCACGGCCACGCTCTGCGTGTTGTCCTCGATGCGGCGGCGCACGGCGCCGGGCGCCTTGCTCGTGTCCTGCTTGTAGAACTCGAGCTCTTCGTCGATCTTCTTGCGGTCGTCGGCGAGCTCGACGAGGCGCTTCTTGGCGGCCTGGATCACGGCGTCGATCTGCGACAGGGCCTCGACGCGCTCGCGGTCGTGCGTGGTGGCGTTGGGGTAGCGCACCAGCAGCGCGCGCTCGCGGCGGCGCTCGTCGATGAGCCGCGCGGCCTGGATGGCGGCTTCGCGCGCGCGGTCCTCGCGCTCCTGCTGCTCGCGCGCCGTGTAGGTCGGCTCCAGCTTGCGGCGCACCGTGCCGCTCGGGCTCAGTTCGCGCTGCTCGCGGTCGCTGCACTCGGCGATCGGCCGGTCGGCCGTGAGCGTGCGCCCGCGCGCGTCGACGCAGGTGTAGATGCCGACGCCGGGCCCGTCCGTCCTGGCGGGCTGGGCCAGCGCCGTTGCGCACGACGACAGGACCGCCAGGCCCAGCCACAGCGACGCCACGGCGGCGGCGGAAGAGGGATCGCGCGCGGGGCGTCGCATCGGCGCTGCGTCTCAGGCGCCGTAGCGCGTGCGGTAGGCCAGCACGCGCTCGCGGTGCGCGCCGAGGTCGGCGGCGGCGTTGCCCGAGAGGTAGCTCAGCAGGTCGTCCAGCGTGGCGATGGGCACCACCGCGAGGCCGAGCTGGTTGCGCACGTACTGCACGGCGCTGTGGTCCACGTCGACGCCGTTCTCGGTGGCTTTTTCCTGCCGGTCCAGGGCGATGGCCACGGCATGCGGCGTGGCGCCCGCGGCCTGGATCGCGGCGATGGATTCGCGCACCGCGGTGCCGGCCGACATCACGTCGTCGACGATCAGCACGCGGCCCTTGAGCGGCGCGCCCACCAGATTGCCGCCTTCGCCGTGCGCCTTGGCTTCCTTGCGGTTGTAGGCGAAGGGGTAGTTGCGCCCACGCCGGGCCAGCTCGGCAGCCACGGTGGCGCCCAGCGGGATGCCCTTGTAGGCGGGGCCGAAGATCATGTCGAACTCGAGGCCGCTTTCGACCAGGCGGTCTGCATAGAATCCGGCGAGCCGCGCGATCTTGGCGCCGTCGTCGAAGAGGCCCGAATTGAAGAAATACGGGCTCATGCGACCGGCCTTGGTCTTGAATTCGCCGAAGCGAAGCACGCCGGCGTCGAGCGCGAACTGGACGAAGTCCTGTGCCACCGCGCTGCTTGTCTGACCGTCTACAGCCATTGGAAATTCCTTGTGTTCAAACTGACCAGTCTCAATCTCAATGGCCTGCGCTCGGCGGCCACCAAGGGCGTCGCCGACTGGGTGGCCGAACTCGCGCCGGATTGTATTTGCATGCAGGAGATCCGCGTCCAGGCCAGCGATGTCGAGGGCCGCTTCGAGCAGATGGCGGGCCTGCAGGGCCACTTCCACTTTGCCGAGAAAAAAGGCTACGCAGGCACCGCCATCTACACGAAGCATGCGCCCAGCGCCGTGGTGGTGGGCTGGGGTGATCCCGAATTCGACGCCGAAGGCCGCTACCTCGAACTGCGCTTCGACACGCCGAAGCGCAAGTTCTCGGTCATCAGCTGCTACTTCCCGAGCGGCAGCTCGGGCGAGGAGCGCCAGGCCGCCAAGTTCCGCTTCCTGAAGGGCTTCTTCCCGCACCTCTTGGCGCTGAAGAAGGAGCGCGAGTTCATCCTGTGCGGCGACATCAACATCGCCCACCAGGAAATCGACCTGAAGAACTGGCGCGGCAACCAGAAGAACAGCGGCTTCCTGCCCGAGGAACGCGCCTGGATGACGCGCCTGCTCGACGCCGGCACCGAAGGCGCCGGCCTGGTGGACGTGTACCGCCGCCTCAAGCCCGACACCACGGGCGACGCCTACACCTGGTGGAGCAACCGCGGCCAGGCCTACGCGAACAACGTGGGATGGCGGCTGGACTACCACCTCGCGACCCCGGCCATGGGCGCACTGGCGCGCACCGAGGCGATCTACAAGACGGTCAAGTTCAGCGACCACGCGCCGATCACGGTGGAGTACGACTTCACGCTGTAAGTCGCCCGCCCGTCGATGCCCATCCCGACTCCGTATCCTTCCACGAGCCCCTCCGCGCCACCTGCCGCGACGGCGGTTTATCTGCCGCGCGACGTGGTGAACGCGCCCGAGGTCAAGGCCGCGATCGCGCGCCGCAGCGCCGAGCGCGGCGACGACGCCGACATGGCGGCCTGGCTGCTGAACCACTTCTTCCGCTGGGCCATCGGCAGCTTCGCCAACGTGCTGCCGGTGCAGTCGCCCGCCGACTACCTGGCCGCGGCCGGGCCCGACAAGCCGCTGCCCGAGTGGCTGGCGAAGCAATTGCAGCCGCGCGCACCGGCCGTACAGGACAAGGACGACAAGGAAAAGTCCAAGGCCGGCAAGGCCGAGTCGCCAGCCGCCGAAGCCAGTTCGAAGACTTTCTACTACCTCGACCCCGATCACCTGCTGCTGGTCGACCGCGAACGCATGCTGGTGGAGTTTTTGCGTTCGCGGCGCGGCACGCGGCTCGAACAGAAGCTGCAGCGCATCACCTGCTTCATGGCCATGGCCCTGTGGGAGCAGGAGCACCAGCGCATGCAGGCCAAGCGCAACAAGGGCTGGGTGCCCAGCAGCGGCCTGGCGCTGAAGGAAGTGCTGCGCACGCCCAACGGCGTGATCTTCGAGTTCATCGGCAGCCATGCGGCCTTGCGCGAGGAAATGGCCTACGAGTCGTTCCACATGCAGCACTGCCTGGGTCAGTTCGCCAACATCAAGAAGCTCAATGGCGGCTACGGCGAGCAGTACGCCAGCGCGGCGCAGAGCGGCCGGCTGCGCCTGTTCACGCTGCGCAGCGCGGGCAACCTGCCGCACGTGACCATCAGCCTCGAGGTGCATCCCGACGGGCTGCGCGTCGACCAGATCAAGGGCAAGCAGAACCGCCACCCGATCCGCAAGTACGCGGACGACGTGCTGCAGTTCCTGCGCACGCTGCCGCCGCGCGGCGAGCGCCACAGCGACTGCGAGGGCATGGGCCTGGTGTTCGAGCCCGAGGCCTCGGACGCCGCGCGGGGCGAATGGAAGTTCGTGACCGATGTGCAAAGCCCCGACTTCCTGCTCAGCGTGATGAGCGGCAACTTCCACCTGATCGAGCACTTCGAGCAGCCGCCGCCGGCGTTGCAATGGCTGCTGCTGCGCATCGCGCCGCACGAGCTGGCGCGGCTGCGGCAGATGGACGTGGCGGTGGCCGCCGCCGCCCGGCTGACGCTGCCCCCGAACCGGCTGCCGCCGTCGCTGCAGGCGGCCCCCACGCCGGCGCCCGCCGCGATGCTGGAGATCGAAGGCATCTCGCTGAGCGCCGCCGTGTGCGCGCCGCCGCTGGGAGCGGCATTGCCATGACGCAGGCCATCGTCATCGTTGTGTTCCTGGGCCTGCTGTACCTGGGGGTGCGCATCGCGTGGTTCGTCGTGCGCACGGCATTCCGCATCGTCGTGCACGGCTCGGGCACGGCGATCGGCCACATGGAAAAGGCCAACGCCGACCTCGCGGTGCGCGCGGCGCAGGCCCGGGCCGACGCCGGCAAGGTGGTGCCCAACCGCCGCCGCTGGGCGCTGGCGCTCGGCGACATCCTGCTGCTGCGCAACGGCCTGCGCTGCGACAGCGACACGCTGGCGCTCGACGTGCCCGCCGAGCAGCGCCAGCGGCTGGCCAGGCAGGTGCTGCGCGAAATGAACATGGCCGCCGACCTGCCCGAGCGCGACATCGCCACGCAGATGCAGGCCGCGCTGGTCGGCTGGGTCGGCGGGCTCGGCCGCACCCACGCCAACTTCTACGAACAGCTCGCGGCCGAAGGCCAGGTGCGCGACGCGCTGGCCTTCGACTGCGCGCGCACCGCCTTCCTGGTGCGCTGCATCGCGCTGCTGGGCTGGGTGCCCGAGTCGCAGGCCTGGCTGGTGCTGTTCCTCAACGCACAGCGCGCGCAGGACAGCTTCGAGAGCTGGGAAGACTTCGGCCATGCCTATGCGCGGGCGCGGCTGCACTGGCTGCGCATCAGCAGCCAGGACGGCCCCGCCTCGTCGCGCGCCACGCTGGAGGTGCAGGAGCACCTGCAGAACAGCCAGGGCAACTGGCTCACGCTGCCCTGGAAGCGCTACCGCATCTTCGATCCCCAACCCGTCACTCTCGCCCCCGCCGCGTCGGCCTGACGCGCGAGCCCCGCCCATGACCAC
>NZ_JBWKYW010000060.1:0-41516 GCF_059423965.1 Variovorax sp. GW458-11-26-14-LB1 | reverse complement strand
CGCCACACCCGCGCCAATGCCGCCAGCTTGCCCCGAAAACTCAGCCGGTCGTTCGACAGCGCATCGATGAAGTCCGACAGCCGTTGCGACTTCACCATCGTGTAGATCGTGAGCCAGGTGGTGAACACGAACACCACGCCGAACCAGATCGCCTTGCGCCACAGCGGCGCGTCGGCTTCGGCCAGCAGGTTCATGCCGAGGAAGCCGGTGGTGACGGTGCCGATGAGGCCGAACAGCGTGACCACCGTGAGCCGCACCACGGTGCTGGCCTGGCGGCGCAGGCTGTCGGCATCGAGGTAGGTGTTCATGTCGGCGATGCGCGCCTTGACCTCGTCGTACAGCGGGTCGAGCCCGAGGTGCGCGGCGCACATGTGCGAGAGCGCGCGCACCTGTGCCTGCTCCGAAATCTCGTGGAACCAGTAGCGGTGCGTGAAGCGAAGAAAGCGCTCGAAGCTCGCGCGGATGGCGCGCTTGAACTGCTTCACGCTCGGCGTGCTGCGGATGTCGAGCTTCTTCAGCGCCTCGACCAGCTGGTCCGAGAACATCAGCAGCGAGGCCTTCTGGAAATGCGCGATGAGGAACAGCAGGAAGTGCTGGTGCCTGAACTGCGCGAGCACGCCGCGGTCGCGGCAGCAGAAGAACTCGGAGCGCGCGTCGCCCACCACGACGAGCGCGTGGCCGTTGCACAGGTAGCGCGTGTTGGGCGCCGCGCCCGTGTTCACCCAGAAGCGGTCGTAGCAGTACTTGTGCTCGAAGTCGGCCAGGTGGTGCTCGGCATAGGGCAGGTGGGCATCGGCCCCGCCCGCGCCGGTGACGAGCGCGAGCCGCACGAAGTCGTCGCGCGTGAGGCGGCGCGGATCGTCCAGCGACAGGTAGGCCATCACCGGCATGCGGTAGTACTCGATCTGGCGGTAGCGCAGCACACCGGGGTCGTCCGAATGGTCGCTCACCAGCGGCTGCATCAGGTAGGCCCAGTGCGCGGCGATGCGCGGTGCGCGGTGCTGGGCCACGTGCGACAGGAAGGCGTCGCGCTGCTGCGCGTCGGAGGCGGCGAGCACGCGGCCGTCGGCGTCCAGCCACTCGACGCTGGCCATGCAGTGCAGGGCGGCGCCGTCGGGCTCCCAGCCCGAAGGGTAGGCGCGGCCGAAGCGGTAGAGGATGTCCTGCGCCTGCGCCAGGCTCAGGTGGTCGGTGCCGACCTCGAGGTTGAGCAGCACCACGTCGATGTCGAAGAAGAAGTACAGGTCGCAGTGAATCACGTCGAGGGTGATGGGCGCCTCGCCGGGGTGCGCCACCAGCCGCACAGCCGCGATGTCGCGGCGGCGGAACACGCGCATCGGCGAATCGCCGTCGCTGCCTGTGCCGTCGGTGCTGCCGCGCGATCGGCCTTCGCCGTACAGGAAGCGCTGCACATAGGGCAGGAAGCTCACGAACTCGTTGTAGTGGCGCTCGTGGAAGCGGCCGCTCTCGCCGGTGTATTCGTCGACCTCCTCGCGCCAGGGCGAGGCCTCGCCCAGGTCGCGCAGCACGTGCCAGGGGCCGTGGTGCGTGGGCGCCGCGCCGGGCGCCGGCACGAGGCGCAAGGGCCAGAGCAGCGCCTGCCGGAAATGCTGCACGACGGGGCCGGTGGCCGCGGTGCCTGCCGGGGGAGAAGTGGGGTCCGCGTGGGGGTTCGGCATCGCGCCAGTGTAGGCAGGCGGGTAGGGCAAAACGCCCACCTAGGGGAATCCCTAGCTAGGCCTGAAACCGGTTTCATTTAAGCTGCAAGCATTCCTTTCAGGGTCTGCGCACGGCCTGGCCGTGCACGCTCCGCCATGAACTACCAGTTCCAATTCGACGCCGTCTTTGCCGCCTGGCCGCTGCTGCTCAAGGGCACGTGGATCACGGTGCAGCTCTCGCTCACCGCCACCTTGCTGGGGCTGGTGGTGGCCATCTTCTGTGCCTGGGGCAAGACCTCGGGGCCGGGCTGGCTGCGCTTCATCGTCAATGCCTACATCGAGGTGATCCGCAACACGCCGTTCCTCGTGCAGCTGTTTTTCTTCTTCTTCGCGCTGCCGGCCATCGGCCTGCGCTGGTCGCCGCAAACGGCCGCGCTGGTGGCGATGGTGGTGAACCTGGGCGCCTACGCCACGGAGATCATCCGCGCGGGCATCGAGTCGATTCCCAAGGGCCAGATCGAGGCGGGCCGCGCGCTCAACCTCAAGCCCTGGGAAATCTTCCGCTTCGTGATCATCAAGCCCGCGTTGAAGGCCATCTACCCGGCGCTCACGAGCCAGTTCATCTTGCTGATGCTGAGCTCGGCCGTGGTGTCGGTCATCTCGGCCGACGACCTGACCTCGGTGGCCGCCAACCTGCAGTCGCAGACCTTCCGCAGCTTCGAGATCTACATCGTGGTCGCGGCCATCTACCTCGCGCTGGCACTGGCCTTCTCGGCCATGTTCAAGCTGATCTACAAGCGCACGCTCAACTACCCGGACCGCCGGTAACTGACTGACCACGACGGACGGAGCACACACCATGCGCACCTTCGGTTTCCCCGAATTCCTTTTCATCCTCGAAGCGGCCCAGTGGACGCTGGCGTTGTCGGCCATCGCCTTCGTGGGCGGCGCGATCCTGGGGCTGCTCATCGCGCTGATGCGCACGTCGGAATCGACGTGGGCGCGCGCCGTGTCGACCACCTTCATCCAGATCTTCCAGGGCACGCCGCTGCTGCTGCAGCTGTTCCTGGTGTTCTTCGGCGCGCCGGTGCTGGGGCTGGACATCAACCCGTGGGTCGCCGCGGGCGTGGCGCTGGTCCTGAACAGCGCGGCCTTCCTGGGCGAAATCTGGCGCGGCTGCATCCAGGCCATTCCGCGCGGCCAGTGGGAGGCGGCGCAGGCGCTGAACCTGCACTACGTGGCACGCATGCGCGACGTGGTGCTGCCGCAGGCCTTCAAGATCGCGCTGGCGCCCACGGTGGGCTACCTGGTGCAGATCATCAAGGGCACGTCGCTCGCGGCCATCATCGGTTTCGTCGAGGTCACGCGCGCCGGGCAGATCGTCAACAACGCCACCTTCCAGCCGCTCATCGTGTTCTCGGTGGTGGCCGCCATCTACTTCGTGATCTGCTGGCCGCTGTCGCTGCTTGCGGCGCGCATGGAGCGCAAGCGCGCCCAGGCGCTCGCACGTTGACCCTTTTCGCTTTTCCTTTCTCGTCGCTTCCTTTCTTTATTCAGGAGACACATCCAATGACCGTTACCACCACCCGCCGCGCTGCCATCGCAGCCCTGGGCCTCGGCGCCGCGCTGACCGTGTTCGCTCCCTTCGCTTCGGCACAAAGCATGGCCGACATCAAGAAGAAGGGCGAGATCACCATCGGCATGCTGGTCGACTTCCCGCCCTACGGCACCACCGACGCCAAGAACCAGCCCGACGGCTACGACGCCGACGTGGCCAAGCTGCTGGCCAAGGACTGGGGCGTCAAGGCCAACATCGTGCCGGTCACCGGTCCGAACCGCATTCCGTTCCTCTTGACCAACAAGGTCGACCTGCTGGTGGCTTCGCTGGCCGTGACGCCCGAGCGCGCCAAGCAGGTGCAGTTCTCGCAGCCCTACGCGGCCGCGACCATCGTGCTGTACGGCGCCACCAAGACCTCCATCAAGGCCGCAGGCGACCTGAAGGGCCTGCGCGTGGGCGTGGCCCGCGCATCGACGCAAGACGTGGCCGTGACCAAGGCCGCACCGGAAGGCACCGAGATCCGCCGCTTCGACGACGACGCTTCGGCCATGCAGGCGCTCATCTCGGGCCAGGTCGATGCCATCGGTTGCTCGGTCACGGTGGCTGCGCAGATTGCCAAGCGCGTGCCGGCCAACACCTTCGAAAACAAGTTCACGCTGGTGCAGCAGTCGATGGGCATCGCGATGCGCCCGGGCCAGGAAGAGCTGCACAAGGCAGTGAACGAATTCGTGCAGAAGAACACCGCCAACGGCGAGCTGAACAAGCTCTACCAGAAGTGGCTGCAGGCCGACCTGCCGAAGATGCAGTGAGCCCCCGCGGCTGAAGAAGAAGGAATCCTGGCATGACGACGGAATCGATCATCCGCATGGAAGCGGTCAACAAGTGGTACGGTGAATTCCAGGTGTTGACCGGCATCGACCTGTCGGTGCGCCAGGGCGAGCGCATCGTGATCTGCGGGCCCTCGGGCTCGGGCAAGTCCACGCTTATCCGCTGCATCAACCGGCTGGAGACGGTGCAAAAGGGCCGCATCGTGGTCGACGGCATCGACCTCACGGCGGGCGGCAAGAACGTGGATGCGGTGCGTGCCGAGGTCGGCATGGTGTTCCAGCAGTTCAACCTGTTCCCGCACCTCACCATCCTGGAGAACTGCACGCTGGCGCCGATGCGCTCGCGCGGCATGACCAAGGCGCAGGCGGAAGAGGTGGCCATGAAGTACCTCACGCGCGTGCGCATTCCCGAGCAGGCGAAGAAGTACCCGAGCCAGCTGTCGGGCGGCCAGCAGCAGCGCGTGGCGATTGCGCGCGCGCTGTGCATGTCGCCCAAGATCATGCTGTTCGACGAGCCCACCTCCGCGCTCGACCCCGAGATGGTCAAGGAAGTGCTCGACACCATGATCGGCCTGGCCGAAGACGGCATGACCATGCTGTGCGTGACGCACGAGATGGGCTTTGCCCGCAGCGTGGCCGACCGCGTGATCTTCATGGCCGACGGCAAGATCGTCGAGCAGGCGCCGCCGCAGGAGTTCTTCGGCAACCCCAAGGACGAGCGCACGCGCCAGTTCCTCGGGCAAATTCTCAGCTCGCACCAAGCCCACTGATGGCCTTCGAAGTCCTGATTTCTCTGTCGTCCTTCGGTGCGGCCGAGGTGGGGCGGCACGGCCAGCTCTGGTGCTCGCAACTCTCGCGCGCGGCGGGTGCCGATTCGGTGGAAGTGCGCGGCGAGATGCTGCGCGACGCCGATGCGGAACTGCCCGCGCTGAACGGTCTTGCTTCCGTGTACTCCAGCCCCGAAGGCCTGTGGGCCGAAGGCGGCTGGCTCGACAGCGCCGCGCTGCAACGCGGCATCGCCGCCGCCACGCGCGTGGGCGCGAAGCGGCTCAAGATGTCCATCGGCGATTTCCAGCCCTCGTCGCACGGCTCGCTCTGGGGCCTGAAGGTCGCGCTGGCCGAAACGCGCGTCGAGCTGCTCATCGAGAACGACCAGACCGTGCGCGCCGGCACGCTGGCGGCGCTGCAGACCTTCTTCGACGTGGCCGACCGCGCCGGCGTGCCGCTGGGCATGACCTTCGACATGGGCAACTGGCACTGGCTCGGCGAGTGCCCGCTGCAGGCCGCGCAGGCGCTCGGCCACCGCGTGCGCTACGTGCATTGCAAGGGCGCGCAGCGCCTGCCGCACAAGTGGGTGGCGGTGCCGATGGGCGACTCGGTCGCGCCGTGGCGCGCGGTGCTGCGCGCACTGCCGGCCGATGTGCCCCACGCCATCGAATACCCTCTGGTGGGCGACGACCTGCTGGCCGTCACCCGCACGCAGATCGACTTCATCCGCGCCGCACGGACGTAGGAACACACACATGACGCAACCCACCGCCTTCGACGTCGCGCTGTTCGGCGAAGCCATGCTGCTGCTCGTGGCCGACCGGCCCGGCCCGCTGGAAGACGCCCAGTCGTTCCACAAGCGCACCGCCGGCGCCGAGACCAACGTGGCCATCGGCCTGTCGCGCCTGGGCCTGAAGGTCGGCTGGGCCAGCCGCCTGGGCACCGACTCCATGGGCCGCGCGCTGCTGGCCGCGATGCGCGCCGAAGGCATCGACTGCTCGCACGTGATCACCGACGCGACGCAGCGCACCGGCTTCCAGTTCAAGGGCCGCGTCACCGACGGCAGCGACCCACCGATCGAATACCACCGCAAGGGTTCGGCCGCCAGCCACATGGGCCCGGCCGACGTCGACGAAGCCTGGCTGCGCTCGGCGCGCCACCTGCACGCCACCGGCGTGTTCGCGGCCATTTCCGAGACCAGCCTGCAGGCCGCGCTCAAGTCGATGGACGTGATGCGCGCGGCCGGCCGCACCATCTCGTTCGACACCAACCTGCGGCCCACGCTGTGGTCGTCCACCGAAACGATGCGCCACTGGGTGAACGAGCTCGCCTCGCGCGCCGACTGGGTGCTGCCCGGCATCGAAGAGGGCCTGCTGCTCACCGGCCACGACAAGCCCGAAGACGTCGCGAAGTTCTACCGCGAGCGCGGCGCGAAGCTGGTCGTCGTCAAGCTCGGCGCGGCCGGCGCCTACTACGACAGCGACGTGGCCGGCACCGGCCATGTCGACGGCTTCCCGGTGAAGGAAGTGATCGACACCGTGGGTGCGGGCGACGGCTTTGCGGCCGGCGTGGTGAGCGCACTGCTCGAAGGCCGCAGCGTGCCCGACGCGGTGCGCCGCGGCGCCTGGATCGGCGCGCGCGCCGTGCAGGTGCTCGGCGACACCGAAGGCCTGCCGACGCGGGCGCAACTCGAAGAAGCGGGACTGTGATGACCAAGAAGAATGTGCTGGTGTTCCGGGCCCTGCCCGACGACCAGCTGGCGCGGCTGCAGGCGGTGCACCACGTCACCGTGGCCGATCCGCGCAAGGCGCCCGAGGCCTTTGCCGCTGCGCTTGCCACCGCGCACGGGCTGATCGGTTCGAGCTACAACGTCGACGCCGCGCTGCTCGATGCGGCGCCGCAGCTCGAAGTGATTTCGAGCGTGTCGGTCGGCGTCGACAACTACCCGCTGGCCGAGCTGCACAAGCGCCACATCGTGCTGTGCCACACGCCCGACGTGCTCACCGAGACGGTGGCCGACACGGTGTTCGCGATCCTCATGGCCACGCAGCGGCGCGTGGTCGAGCTGTCGACGATGGTGCGCGAAGGCCGCTGGACGAAGAACATCGGCGAGGAATTCTTCGGCACCGACGTGCATGGCAAGACGCTGGGCATCCTCGGGTTCGGGCGCATCGGGCAGGCCGTGGCAAGGCGCGCCGCGCTGGGCTTCGGCATGCCGGTGCTCTACCACGCGCGCCGCCCAGTCGACCTGGCCGCGCAGGCGCCCGAGCTGCAAGGCCGCGCCACGCACACGCCGCTCGATGATTTGCTCGCGCGCGCCGACATCGTGCTCGCGATGCTGCCGCTGACCGACGCCACGCGCGGCATGATCGACGCCGCCTTCTTCGCGCGCATGAAGCCGGGCGCGTCGTTCATCAACGGCGGCCGTGGCGCCACCGTGAACGAAGCCGCGCTGCTCGACGCGCTCGACCACGGCACCTTGCGCGCCGCCGGCCTCGACGTGTTCGCGAAGGAGCCGCTGCCGGCAGACTCGCCGCTGCGCACGCACCCGCGCGTGACGCCGCTGCCGCACATCGGCTCGGCCACGCACGAGACGCGCCACGCGATGGCCGCGCTGGCCACGACCAATCTGCTGCAGGTGCTGGCCGGGCAGAAGCCCACGGCCCCCTACGACACCGCCGCCGCCTGACATGAAGCCCACAGGCCGCGCCACCATCGCCGACGTCGCCGAAGCCGCGGGCGTCTCCAAGGCCACCGTCTCGCGCTTTCTGAACCACCGCGAGCGCCTGCTGAGCCCCGACATCGCCGCGCGCGTCGAGGCCGCCATCGCCAAGCTGGCGTACTCGCCCAGCCCGATGGCGCAGGCGCTGAGCCACGGCCGCTCGCGGCTCATCGGCCTGATCGTGGCCGACATCACCAACCCGTACTCGGTGGCCGTGCTGCGCGGCGCCGAGAAGGCCTGCCAGGACGCCGGCTACCTCGTGATGCTGTTCAACCTCGGCAACGAGAGCGAACGCGAGCGCGAGGCCATCAATGCGCTCGCGGGCTACCAGGTCGACGGCTTCATCCTCAACACGCTGGGGCGCGGCAGCAACGTGGTCGATGCGGTCACGCTGCACGGCAAGCCCGCCGTGCTGGTCGACCGCCGGCACACGGGCATGCACACCGACTTCGTCTCGCTCGACAACCACGCCGCGATGCGCGACACCTGCGGCCACCTGGTCGAGGGCGGCTACCGGGAGCTGCTGTACGTCACCGAGCCGCAGAAGGGCGTGAGCTCGCGGCGCGAGCGCACGGCCGCCTTCGGCGCCTGCGTGGCCGCGCACGAGCCGCGCGTGGCGGGCGAGGTCTTCGAATCGGTCGAAGGCGAGAACGACGCACTCGACGAGGCCCTGCGCGCGCTGCGCCAGCGTGCCAAGCGCGGTCGCCGCGCGGCGGTGGTCGCGGGCAATGCCGTGGTCACGTTGCGCGTGGCGCAGGCCATGGCGAGGCTGGACTGGCGCTTCGGCGCCGACCTGGGCTTCGTGGGCTTCGACGATCCCGAATGGGCCTCGCTCATCGGGCCGGGCCTGAGCACCGTGGCACAGCCGACCGACGAGATCGGCCGTGCCGCCGCCACCTGCCTCATCGAGCGCCTGCGCGGGCTCGACGCGGCGCCGCGTCAGCTGCTGCTGCCGGGCGAACTCATGGTGCGAGGCTCATCGACGGCACTGCCGTAGCGGATGCCGCGAAGGAGGCGGGCCCGCGCATCCAGCCGGCCGCGCGCTCCGCGATCATGATCGTCGGCGCGTTGGTGTTGCCGCCGATCAGCGTCGGCATCACCGAGGCATCGACCACGCGCAGGCCCGCGATGCCGTGCACGCGCAGCTGCGGGTCGACCACCGCCATCGCATCCACACCCATCTTGCAGGTGCCCACCGGGTGGTAGATGGTGTCGGCGCGCGCGCGGATGTGCTGCTCGAGCTGCGCGTCGGTGTGGGCGTCGGCGGTGTAGACCTCGCGGTGGCGGTATTTTTCGAGCGCGGGCGCGCGCATGATCTCGCGCGTCTTCTTCACGCCCTGCAGCAGCAGCGCCATGTCCTCCGGGTCGGCCAGGAAGCGCGGGTCGATGCGCGGCGCGGAGTCGGGGCTGGCGTCGTTCAGCCGCACGTCGCCCCGGCCCTTGGGGCGCAGCACGCACACATGGCACGAGAAGCCGAAGCCCGCGTGCAGCTTGCGCGCATGGTCGTCGGTGATCGCGATCACGAAGTGCAGCTGCAGGTCGGGCCGGCGCAGCTCGGGCGACGACTTGATGAAGGCGCCGCCTTCCGCGAACGGCGTGGCGACCAGGCCCGTGCCGTCGCGGCGCCACTGGCCGATGGCCTTGAGCAGGTGCAGCCCGCCGACCGGGCCGATGCCGAACATGTCGGTCTGCTTGGACTTGTAGGCGACGATGAAGTCGCAGTGGTCCTGCAGGTTCTGCCCCACGCCGCGCAGCGCATGCCGCACTTCGATGCCGTGGCGCGCGAGTTCGTCGGGGTCGCCGATGCCCGAGAGCATCAGCAGCTGCGGCGAGTTGAAGGCGCCGCCGCACAGCGCCACCTCGCGGCGCGCGCGAATGGTTTCGACGTTGCCGCCGCGCCGCACCTCGACGCCCACCGCGCGCCGGTCTTCGAGCACCACGCGCAGGGCCTGCGTGCCGGTCAGCACCGAGAGGTTGGGGCGCTGGTCCATCACCGGGTGCAGGTAGGCCGCGGCGGCCGAGCAGCGCTCGCCGTTCTTCGCGCCGCCGTGGAATTGCGTCACCTGGTAGAGCCCCGCGCCTTCCTGCTCGGGGCCGTTGAAGTCGTCGTTGCGCGCAATGCCGCATTCGGCGGCGGCGTGCACGAAGGCTTCGCTGATGGCGCGCGGGCTTTGCTGCTCCGACACCTGCAATGGGCCGTCGGCGCCGTGCAGCGCGCTGGCGCCGCGCTGGTTGCCTTCGGCGCGCAGGAAGTGCGGCAGCACCTCGTCGAAGCTCCAGCCGGCGCAGCCCGCGCGTGCCCAGTCGTCGTAGTCCTCTCGGTGGCCGCGCACGTAGAGCATGGCGTTGATCGCGCTGGAGCCGCCCAGGCAGCGCCCGCGCGGCTGGTAGCCGCGCCGCCCGTTCAGGCCGGGCTGCGGCACGGTCTGGTAGGCGTAGTTGTTGATGCGCGGGCGCCCCGGCAGCATCGCCACCACGGCGGCCGGCGCCCGCACGAGGATGCCGCGGCCGTCGCCGCCGGCCTCGATGAGGCAGACCGTCACCGACGGGTCCTCGCTCAGGCGCGAGGCCAGCGTGGCGCCGCCCGAGCCGCCGCCCACGATCACGTAGTCGAATTCCGCCATGGCATCTGGTCCTTCTTGTCGTTGGATGTTGGGGGCGCCGAGGCGCCGATGCGTGCACCGGCATTGTGGCCAGCGTCCCCGGGGTCGGACCCCACGGGTTTCCCCTGCCGTGGACGCACCTTGGGGCCTTTACCGATGCTTCACCCAGCGGACAAATTGCAACGCGCCGCCCGTGGCCCAATGCGCCTTCGGAGCGCCCGACCCTGCGCCCGCCCTTCAACGCTCTGCCCATGCACCTGCTTTCAGACGCGACGATATTCACCGAGGTCCGCTTCTGGGCGCTGGTGCTGTGCTCGCTGGTGCTGCCCGCCGCGATCTTCGTCACGCTGTTCGTACGGCGCGAGTTCTCCAAGACCACCGTGCTGGCCTTCGGCCTGCTGCTGATCGCGCTGGCGGGCGCGGACATCTTCCTGCTGCGCGCACTGGCGCGGCTGGCGCAGGCCACGCCTTCGCTGGCGGACGACCTCGTCTTCTCGTCGGAGCTGTCGATCGCGCTGTACATCTTTCCGGCGGCGTTCGGCACCCTCGGGCTGAACATGGTGTCGCACGTGCTCATGCACTACCTGAAGCAGAAGGAAGCGCGCTTCGAGGCCCACCGGCAGGCACCGACGTCGGCACCGCCACGGCGCCGAGGGTCGCGCGTGCTGCGCCACCGTCGCGTGGCATCGCGCATGTCGTCCCGGCCGGGCTCGCGCGCGGCGGCGGCGCGCCGTCCGCCCGCGGACCGCTGAGGGCGATACCCGGCGGGTTTCCTCCGGCGCCCACGGGGAACCGTGGGGTTCGACGCCGGTTGCCGCCAGAATCGAAGGATGCCCGCCACCATCCTGTTGATCGACGACCACGCGATGTTTCGCGAAGGCCTGTTCCTCGCACTGCGCGAAGCCGAGCCTTCGATGACCGTCGCCACGGCCCGCAACGGCGCCGAAGCCCTCGAGGCGCTCGCCACTTTGCCCCGGCTCGACGCGGTGATGACCGACTACTACCTGCCCGACCTCGGCGGCGCGGCCTTGCTGGCCGAGCTGCACCGGCGGCGCGGCGGCCTGCGCATCCTGGTGCTGTCGGCCTCCGAAGATCCGCAGGACATCGACACCGCGCTCGACGCCGGCGCGCAGGGCTTCGTGCACAAGTCGGCCGACAGCCAGCAGCTCATGGACGCGCTGCGCCGTGTCATGGCGGGCGAGCAGAACGTGGTGCAGGCCTCGCCGGTGGGCGGTGCGTCGCTGCCCGTGCTGTCGACGCCCACCGACGTGCTGAGCACGCTCACGGCGCGGCAGGCCGAGGTGCTGCAGCTGCTGTGCGAAGGGCTGCGCAACGCCGAGATCGCGCTGCGCCTGGCCACCAGCGAGAAGACGATCAAGGCGCACATCTCGGCGATCTTCGGCGCGCTCGGCGTGACCAGCCGCACGCAGGCCGTGATCGCGGCGCGGCGCGCGGGCATGCTCGGGCGCCCGCGCTAGTCAGCGCCGCAACGCATCAACGCGGCTGCTGCTGCGTCGTGCAGTGGATGCCGCCGCCGCCCGCGGCAATGGCGTCGATGTCGAGCTGCACCACCTCGCGCTTGGGGAACAGCTCGCGCAGCAGCGCACGGGCGTTGCCGTCGGCGCGCGCGTCGCCGAACTGCGGTGCAATGACGGCGCCGTTGCAGACGTAGAAGTTGATGTAGCCCGCCGCGAACTCGTCCGACTCGTAGGTGCTGCGCACCGATTCCGGGCCGCGCAGCACTTCCACGCGCAGGCGCTGGCCGCGTGCATCGGTAGCCTGGCGCAGGATCTCCAGGTGGCGCCGGGTCACGGCGTGGTCGTAGGAGTCGGGGTCGTCGTCCAGGCCCGCAACCACCACGCCCGGTGCGGCAAAGCGCGCATAGAAGTCGGTGTGGCCGTCGGTGATGTCGCGGCCCGCGATGCCGGGCAGCCAGATGATCTTGCGCAGGCCCAGCAGGCGCTTGAGCTCGGCTTCGCAGGCCTCCTTGCGCAGGCCGGGGTTGCGGTTGGCGTTGAGCACGCAGCTCTCGGTGATGATGGCCGTGCCCGCGCCGTCGACCTCGATGCCGCCGCCTTCGAGCACGAGCCGCGTGCGCAGGCGCTGCACCTCGGCGGCGTCGGTCACGTACTCGGCCACCTCGGCGTCGCGCGCATGCGACTGCTTGTTGCCCCAGCCGTTGAAGTTGAAATCGACGCCGGCCCATTCGCCCGCGCCGTTGCGCACGAACACGGGGCCGGTGTCGCGCATCCACAGGTCGTCCACCGGCTGCACCTCGAGCGTCACGCGGTTGCCGCACAGGCGCGCGGCCAGGTCGTGCTCCTGCTCGCGCACCAGCAGGTGCACGGGCTCGAAGGCGGCGATGGTGCGGGCGATCTGCGCCAGGTGCTCGCGCGCCGGCTTCAGCAGGCGCCGTCCCCAGACCCGTTCGCTGGGGCCGAAGGACATCCAGGTGGCGCGGTGCGCGTCGCCCTCGTCGGGCATGTGCCAGGTGTCGGGCGCCGCGGCGGTGGCCGTGGCGACCAGGCCCAACGAGGCCAGGGGCGCGAGGCCCATGCCGTGCAGCAGGCGGCGGCGGGTCAGGGGAAGGTGCATGTCGGTCTCCGGAATCAGGGGAGCGGGCGCGGCATCACGCCGGTTCCTGTTGCGTCGTGCAGTGGATGCCGCCACCGCCCGCGGCGATGGCGTCGATGTCCAGCTGCACGATCTGGTGGCTGGGCAGGTGCGCGGCCAGCGCCGCGCGGGCTGCGCTGTCGGCCACGGCGTCGCCGAACTCGGGCAGGAACACCGCCTTGTCGGTGAGGAAGAAGTTGACGTAGCCGGCCGCGAACTCCTTGCGTGCAAAGGTGGGGCGCACCTGGCTCGGCGTCTTCAGCGTGACGATCTGCAAGGGGCGCCCGCGCGCGTCGGTGGCGCCGGTCAGCAGTTCCAGGTGGCGGTGTGTCACGGCGTGGTCGTACGATTTCGGGTCGGTGTCCAGCGCCGCCACGACCACGCCGGGCTTGAGAAAGCGCGCATAGAAGTCGGTGTGGCCGTCGGTGATGTCGCGGCCCGCGATGCCCGGCAGCCAGATGATCTTGTCCAGCCCCAGCATGCGCTTGAGTTCGGCCTCCACGTCGGCCTTGCTGACGCCCGGGTTGCGGTTCTTGTTGAGCACGCAGCTCTCCGTGATGATCGCCGTGCCCTGGCCATCGACCTCGATGCCGCCGCCTTCCATCACGAGGCTGCTGCGCAGCAGCGGCACGCCCGTGAGTTCGGCCATGCGCGCGGCCACCGTGGCGTCGCGCGCATGGGCCTGCTGGTTGCCCCAGCCGTTGAAGTTGAAGTTCACGGCGGCGCGCTCGCCACGGGCGTTGCACACGAAGACGCAGCCGGTGTCGCGCATCCAGAGGTCGTCGATGGCGTGTTCGATCAGGTGCACGTTGGAGCCGCACAGTTGGCGGGCCGTGGAAGCATCCGCGGGGTTCACCAGCATCTTGACCGGTTCGTAGACGCTGATGGCATTGGCGATGCGCGCCAGCGCCTGGAACACCGGCTGGCGCATCTCGGCCGTCCAGATGGATTCGCGCGCGGCGAAGGCCATCCACACGGCGCGGTGGGCGTCGCCTTCGTCGGGCATGCGCCAGCCGGACGCGGGCGCCGGGGCGGGTGCCGGCGAAGGGGTCGGCATGGGCACGGGGAAGGGTGGCAGCATGCCGCTGCCGCTCCCACCACCGCCGCCGCCACAGGCGGTCACGAGTCCACCGAAAAGGCCCAGGCCGCCCAGGCCCAGGAGAGTGCGTCGCGTTGTCATTGGAATCAGGGTTATTACTAAGTTCTAGGAAGCCCCGGATTCTGTCGACGCCTATCTATCTACACAATTGATGTCTTTTAAAGGGATTGATCGATCTGGCTCATATCACCGGCGTCTTCCTGCGCAAACCGCCGCAGGCTGTCGAACACCTCCCGCACCAGCGGCAGGCGTGAGGGGCCTTCGGCGCACGCGATCCAGAGGGTGCCCAGCGGCAGGCTCGGGCGGTCCGGCAACTGTCGCAATTGCCCGGTGCGCAGCGCGTCGTCGGCCAGCAGGCGCGACACCAGCGCGATGCCCCGGCCGCGCAAGGCCGCGTCGAGCACCAGGCGCGGGTCGTCGTAGATCGCGGCCTTGCGCAGGCCGCCGAAATGCGCGCGGATGAAGGGGCCGATGCGGTCGCTCGTGAGGTCTTCTTCGAGGCACAGCAGGCCGAGGTTGTCTTCCTCTTTCTGCGTGGGCGGCCCGACGGCCACGAGTTCGTCGGTGAGCAGCGGCACCTCGAACACACCCTCTTGCCGCAGCGGCGCGCGGGTGATGGCGATGTCCACGTCGAGTTCGTCGATGAAGCGCGCGCTCTCGTCGACCGAGATGATCGGGCACAGGTCGGGGTGCGCCTGCAGCAGCCGGTCGACCCGCGGCTGCAGCCAGCCGCTGGCCACGGGCGCGGGACACACCAGCGTGACGAGCCGGTCGTCCATGTAGGTCTCGATGCGGGCCAGCCCGTTGCGGATGTGCTCGAGCGACTTGCCCACGCTGTCCAGCAGCAGGCTGCCCGCCACCGTCAGCTCCACGCCGCGCCCCTTGCGCCGGAACAGCGGCTGGCCGACCTGCTGCTCCAGCTGCGAGATCTGGTGGCTGACGGCGGACTGCGAGACGAACAGCTCTTCCGCCGCGCGCGAGTAGTTGCCCAGGCGCGCCGCCGCCTCGAAGCCGATGAGGAACTTGAAAGAGGGCAGTCGGGTGTTGGACATATGAATGGGGCCGATGAATTCAGCCAAGAAATGTCGCTTTTTCATCGAAGGAATTCAAGTCAGAGTGGGCGTCCCTGCAATTTCTTCTGAAGGACCCTTTGATTTCCAACGATTTCGACGCTCGCCGCGCCGGCCTGCGCATGCCCGCCGAATGGGAGCCGATGGCCGCCACCTGGCTGGGCTGGCCGGTGCTCGACCACCGCGAAGCCCTGTGGGGCGCGCACTATGACGCGGTCTGCCGCGCGTTCGGCCTGCTGGCGCGCACCATCGCGCGCTACCAGCGCTGCATCGTGGCCGCGCACGCACCGCTGGCCGACGCGGCCCGCGCGGTCTGCGGCCCGCAGGTGCGCGTGGTGCCCATCGCGGCCGAAGACAACTGGCTGCGCGACTGCGGTCCGATCTTCCTCGTCGATGAGCACCAGGTCAGCCAGACCGCGGTGGGCTTCCGCTTCAACGCGTGGGGCGAGAAGTACCACCCGCACGACGGCTGCCAGCGCGCCGCCGCCGACATCGCCGCGCTGGCCGGCGTGCCGCTGGTGCGTTCGGACATGGTGCTCGAAGGCGGCGCCTTCTACGTGGACGGGCAGGGCACGCTGCTCACCACCGAGAGCTGCCTGCTGCACCCGAACCGCAACCCGGGCCTGCGCAAGACGGAGATCGAGGCCGAGCTGCGGCGCATGCTGGGCGTGCACAAGATCGTCTGGCTGCCGGGCCACGCGGCCGAGGTGGAGACCGACGGCCACGTCGACGGCATCGCGTCGTTCATGGCGCCGGCCCGCATTCTTTTCAATGCGGCCGACCCCGACCAGGGCGACTACTTTCGCGCGATGCAGGAGAACCGCCGCGCGCTCGAACTGGCGACCGACGCGTGCGGCCGTCGCTTCGAGATCCTCGATCTGCCCGTGCCGCGCGACGTGCACAGCTACGGCAGCGCGCGCTTCTGCGACCTCTATTCGAACTACATCCTCGTCAACGGCGCGGTGATCTCGACCGCCTTCGGCGTGCCGCGCGATGCGCAGGCGCGCGAGGTGTTCGCGCGTGCGTTCCCGGGCCGCCGCGTCGAGCTGCTGCCCATCGACGCGATCTCGCTGGGCGGTGGCGCCGTGCACTGCTCGACGCAGCAGCAGCCGATGCAGGGGAATCGCCTGGCCGTGCGCGGCTTCTAGGGCGCGATCAGCTGCGACACCGTCGCCTGCAGCTGCGCCGGGTCCACCGGCTTGTGCAGCATCTGCCAGCCGCGGGCCGCCACGTCGCTCAGGCGCCGTGGGTCGGTGTCGCCGCTCACGATCAGCGCGGGAATCGCGTCGTCGTTGTATTCCTCGTGCAGGCGGTCGACCACGTCGATGCCGGTCTCGCCCGCGCGCAGGCGGTAGTCGCTGATGATCAGCGCCGGCTTGCCGGGCTGGCGCGCGGCGAGCGCCAGCAGCTCGTCGCCGCCTTCGGCCGCGATCACCCGCAGGCCCCAGCTTTCGAGCAGCAGCTGCAGGCCCAGGCGGCTTTCGCCGTCGTCCTCGGCCACGAGCACGAGGCGGCCGGTGTCGGCCGGCAGCGGCGCAGGCGGCGCCTCGGGCGCGGGCAGCGCCTGGCGCGCCAGCGGCACCGTCACCGAGAACACCGTGCCCCGGCCGACGCGCGAGCGCAGCGCCAGCGGATGGCCCAGCAGCGCGGCCGTGCGCCGCACGATGGCCAGGCCCAGGCCCAGCCCCTTGGTGCGGTCGCGCTCGGGGTTGCCGAGCTGGTGGAACTCCCAGAACACCTGTTCCTGCTCGGTGGGCGGAATGCCGGGGCCGGTGTCCCACACCTCGATGCGCAGCGCGTCGGCACCCGCGCGGCGGCAGCCGATGAGCACGCCGCCGCGCGCCGTGTAGCGGATCGCGTTCTCCACCAGGTTGCGCAGCACGCGGTCGAGCAGCGCGGGGTCGGAGTGCACCACCGCATCGCCCGCGCGCAACCGCAGCGACAGCGCTTTGCCCGCCGCCTGCGGCGCGAACTCCAGCTGGATCTGGTCGAGCAGGCGCGCCAGCGCAAACGGCCGCGCCTTCACGCGCACCACGCCCGCGTCGAGCCGCGAGATGTTGAGCAGGCCTTCGAACAGCAGCCCCATCGCCGCGGCGGCGCGGCCGATGCTGTCGACCACGTGCCGGCTTGCCGCCGGCAGCGCCTGCCCGCGCAGCACGCCCACGAACAGGCTCAGCGCATGCACCGGCTGGCGCAGGTCGTGGCTGGCCGCGGCAAGGAAGCGCGACTTGGCGAGGTCGCTGCGCTCGGCCGCGTCTTTCTCCAGGCGCAGCTGGCGCAGCAGGTAGAGGTTTTCGAAACGCAGCTCGAGCGAATCGACCTGCGTGCGGTACATGCGCTGCGCGAAGGCCAGCGTGACGAACAGGTAGAGCACGCCGGCTGCCGACATCACGCGCAGCAGCACGTCGTCGAGCGTGGCCATCGCGAGGATCGCGGGCGCGAAGTACGTCACCTGGAAACCGTAGAGCAGGCCCAGGTCGATGCAGTAGGCGTAGATCGCGCCCGTGCCCATGGTGAGCATCGCCACCACGATGAACATCTGCTGCGGCAGCGACACCTGCAGCATCCACCCCGCGAGCGGCAGCCCCCACAGCAACCCGCCGAGCACCGCGCCGACCATCGCGCCGCGCCGCCAGCGCCGCAGCGCGCCCGGGTCGTGCTCTGCGTGCCGGTAGCGCGCCACCTGCCAGGCGCGCGCCGCCGTCAGCACCGCGTTGGCGGCCACCCAGGCCAGCAGCTGCTCGTGCGCAACCGCGCCCCAGAGCGCCGCGACCACCAGCCCCGCCGTGAGCATCACGCCGAGCAGCGAGAACGGAAAGTTGCGCCGCAAGGCAGCCATGCGCGCGGCAAAGACGGGGTCGGCGGGCGTCGTGGGTGGGGTGGCGCTCATCGGTGTGTGGACGGAGGGGGAGGTGGGATCGTCGAAGGTGGCGATCCCAAGGTAACGCGTGGCGTGGGGGGCGTCATGGGACTTTAGTCCAATGCCTGCGCTTGCCCGAGGCCGCGGGGGCGGCATGGCATCATCGTGCGCCGCTTCCCACCGCCCACCCATGTCCGCCGATTCCTTCGTCCGCCGCGTTCGCAGCCAGCTCGACCAGTTGTCCGCGACCGAACGCCAGCTTGCCGACTTCGTCCTGGAGTTTCCCGGCGAGCTGGCCAGCTATGCGGGCAACGAACTGGCGGAGCTGGCGGGCGTGTCGCCCTCCACGGTGAGCCGCTTCATCCGGCGCATCGGCTACGAGAACTACGAAGAGGCGCGGCGCCAGGTGCGCGAAGAAAAGCAGACGGGCTCGCCGCTGTTCCAGAACGCCACCGAAGCCTCCAAGCGCGGGCACCTCGTGGCCACGCACTTCCAGCAGTCGCAGGCCAACCTGGCGAGCACCTTCGAGCGCCTGAGCGACAAGCAGATGGCCGAGATCGTGAAGGCGATCATCGGCGCGGGGCAGGTGCTGATCTTCGGCACGCGCAGCAGCCACGCGTTCGCGCTGTACCTGCGCTGGCAGATCATCCAGGTGGTGCCACGCGTCACGGCCATTCCGGGTCCCGGCGAGACGCTGGCCGAGCACCTGGCGGGGCTGGGCGAGCGCGACTGCGTGATCGTGTTCGGCACGCGCCGCCAGACGCGCCAGCTCGACACGCTGCTGGCGGGCGCGCAGCGCGTCGGCGCCAAGATCGTCTACATCAGCGACCGCGCCTCGCCCGACTTTGCGGGCGCCACCTGGTCGCTGCAATGCGACTGCCGCGGCCCGGGGCTGCTCGACAACCACGCGGCCGTGATGGGCGTGTGCGACCTGATCGCCACGATGGTGATCGAGGCCGCCGGCTCGGCCGGGCGCAAGCGGCTGGCGGCGATCGAGCTGGGGCACGAGGAAAACGGCGAGCTCTGAAGGAGCACTCGGCTCCCGCGCTGTCTACTTTGCCGCTTCGCTGCGCGGCAACTGCGCCTTCAACAACAACGCCATCTCCTTCTTGCGCGCCGGCGGCAGCCGCGGCGTGATGGCGCCGAAGCTGATCGCCGCCAACGTGGTGGCCGACGCCGCAAACGTGCGCCCCACGCCTGACACCCCTTCGGTGAGCGTGTCCACGATGTCCGCATGGCCCGCCGCGCGCGTGCGCTTCACGGCCTGCTTCATGCGCTCGCGGGTGAAGCCAGCCTGCGCGTACTCGGCGGTGTGGCGCTCGAGGATGCGGTCGATCTCGGCATCGGTGAGCGCGGCCATCAGCGCCAGCCCGCCCGCGCCCAGGCCGAGCAGGCGGCGTCCGCCGACGTCAGTGGTGAACACCTTCACCGGAAAGTGCCCCTCTTCGCGGTGCAGGCACACGCAGTAGTCGCCCTGGCGGATCACGAGGAACACGGTGTCGCCCGACATGCGTGCGAGCTTTTGCATGAGCGCGCGGCACGAGTCCACCAGCGGCACGCGGCGCATCGAGGCAAAGCCCAGCTGCATGGCGTCGATGCCCAGGCGGTAGGCCTTGCCGTCGGGGTCGCGCTCGGCGAACTGTTCCTCGGCCAGGCACGACAGCAGGCGGTGCACGGTGGAGCGCTCCAGGCCCGAGGCGGCGATCACTTCGGTGAGCTTGATGCCTTCCTCGTGGTGCTCGCCCAGCAGGCGCAGCAGCTGCAGGGCGCGCCGCAGGCTCTGGGCGCCGGCGGTCTCTCTGGGTTCGTCCATATAGTGGGAAAAATTGGAATTAGTGTTTGGGATGCAGGAATTTCGAAGTCTAAACTGCCCCCGCCCCAGACACAGACCCGGAGACACACGATGGCGTACGACACCCTCGAAATCGAACACCACGGCGCCGTGCGCCGCATCCTGCTGGCCCGCGACGCCCAGCGCAACGCCCAGAGCCAGCAGATGCTGGACGAGCTCATGGCCGCCTTCGACGACGCCGCGCGCGACGACACGGTGAACGCCGTGGTGCTCGGCGGCAAGGGCGCGCACTTCTCGGCCGGCCACGACCTCAAGCAGGCGCAGGCCGAGCGCGCGAACTTCACGGTGGAAGAGCGCTGGGCCTACGAAGAGCTGCGCTACTTCGACTACTCGATGCGCATCTGGGACTTTCCCAAGCCCACCATCGCGCAGGTGCAGGGCGCCTGCGTGGCGGGCGGCTTCATGATCGCCAACATGTGCGACCTGGTGGTCGCGGGCGAGTCGGCCTTCTTCAGCGACCCCGTGGGCCACACGCTGGGCGCGGCGGCCACCGAGGTGCTGATCCACCCCTGGGTGATGGGCGCGCGCAAGGCCAAGGAAATGCTCTACACCGGCGGCAAGCTGTCGGCGCAGGAGGCGCACGCCATCGGCATGGTCAACCGCGTCGTGCCCGATGCCGAGCTGGCCGACGCCGCGCTGGCGCTCGCGCAGCAGATCGCCAAGGCGCCGCCGTTCGGGCTGCGCCTGATCAAGCGCTCGATCAACCGCACGCTCGACGCGCAGGGCCTGCGCACCGCGCTGGCCGCGCACTTCGACACGCACCAGCTCTCGCACCTGAGCGAGGGCTTTCTCACGGCCCGCGACCGCGGCCTGGCTTCGGCCATCCAGAAGAACCCCGCCTCCGCCTGAATCAAGATGACCTTGCACCGTCTCGAACCCCTGCTGAACCCGGCCTCGATCGCCGTGGTCGGCGCCAGCGGCAATGCCGCGCGCATCGGCGGCATGCCGCTCGCGCACCTCACGAAATTCGGCTACCGGGGCGCGATCTACCCGATCAACCCGAAGTACGAAGAAGTCTTCGGCCTGCGCTGCTGGCCCGACCTCGAAGCGCTGCCCGTCGCGCCCGACCTGGTGGTGCTGGCGCTGGCCGCGGCCGAGGTCACGCCGATGCTCCAGCGCTGCCAGGCGCGCGGCGTGCGCGCGGTCATCGTGTATGCCGCGGGCTTTGCCGAAGCCGGTGACGCGGGCGCCGCGCTGCAGGCCGAGCTGGAGGCCTTCGTGGCCACCACCGACATGGTGGTCGCGGGCCCGAACGCCATGGGCTTTGCCAACCTCAACACGCAGGCCCACACCAACTTCGCCTCCGTGTTCAACACCGCGCCGATGCAGCAGGGCCCGGGCCGCGTGAGCCTGCTCACGCAAAGCGGCAACGTCTGCGCGGCCGTGTACGCCATTGCGCGCCGGCTGGGCGTGGACTTCAGCCACTTCATCAACACCGGCAACGAAGCCTGCGTGGACTTCGCGCAGTACCTCGAATACCTGGCGCAGGACGACGCCACCGAGGTGGGCATCGGCTACATCGAGGAACTGCGCGACGGCCCGCGCTTCATGGAGGCCGCGGCCGAGTTCGTGCGGCGCGACAAGCTGCTCATCCTCTACAAGGCCGGCGAGACCGAGAAGGGCTCCGAGGCCGTGCGCTCGCACACCTCGGCGCTGGCGGGCGACCAGCAGATCTACCAGGCGGCGTTTCGCCAGCTCAACATCATCCAGAGCCACGACTTCGCGCAGATGGCGCAACTCGCGCACCTGGCCGGTTACCGGCAGCGCAGCGCCGGCAAGCGCGTGGCGATCATCACCATCTCGGGCGCGCTGGGCGCGATCCTGGCCGACAAGTTCATCGGCCAGGGGCTCGACGTGCCCACGCTGCCGCAGCCGCTGCAGGACCAGCTGCGCGCCGGCATTCCCGACTACGGCATGGTCTCCAATCCGGTCGACGTGACGGGCAACGTGGTGAACGACCCCGGCTTCGTGCGCACCGCGATGGAAGCGCTGGCCGTGTCCGACGCCATCGACGCCATCGTGGTCTACGCGCCGGGCTACATGCTCGACCGCATGGCCGACGACCTGTGCGCCGTGGCCGAGAGGCACCCGCGCCTGATCGTCGCCATCGACACCGGCGCAGCGAAGACGCGCGAGCAACTGCGCGCGGGCGGCGTGCCGGTGTTCGAGGACATCGGCGTGGCCGTGTCGGCGCTGTCGCCCTTCCTGCTGTGGCAGGAGCGACGCAAGCACAACCCCTGGCTGCAGGTGCGCAGCCAGCCCGCGCCCGCGCGCGCCACGCTGGCGGGCCGGGCCGACGAGCACTCCACCAAGCGCTACCTTGCCGAGTTCGGCGTGCAGCCGGTCGACGAGGCCGTGGCACGCACGGCAGACGAAGCCGCGGCCGTGGCCGAGCGGCTGGGCTTTCCGGTCGTGCTCAAGGTGCTCAGCGCCGACATCGCGCACAAGACCGAAGCCGGCGGCGTGCGCCTGCGCCTGGGCAATGCGCAAGAGGTGCGCAAGGCCTTCGACGAAGTGATGGCTTCGGCGCGCGCCTACGCGCCCACGGCGCAGATCGACGGCGCGCTGCTGCAGAAGATGGAAGCGGGGCAGGCCGAGCTCATCCTCGGCGCCACGCGCGACCCGGTGTTCGGCATGACGCTCACCGTGGGCCTGGGCGGCGTGCTCACCGAGCTGTACAAGGACGTGAGCCACCGCGTGCTGCCGGTCGACGAGGCGATGGCGCGCGACATGCTGGGCGAGCTCAAGGCCTTTCCGCTGCTCACGGGCTACCGCGGCCGGCCGCTGGGCGACGTCGAGGCTGCGTGCCGCGCCATCGCCGGATTTTCACGCGCCGTGCTGGCGCTGCAGGAACAGGCAGACGAGGTCGAAGTCAACCCGCTGCTCGTGAAGGAACAGGGCCAGGGCGTGCGCGCGCTCGACGCGCTGGTCCTGGCTTCGTAGACACAACCACAACCATCGACAGAGACAGGAGACATCCCATGTTCAAGAAAGCACTGGCCTGCGTGGCCCTGGCCGCCGCCGCGCTCATGGGCGGCACCGCCGTGGCGCAGACCTACCCGACCAAGCCCGTCACGCTCGTCGTGCCGTTCTCGCCCGGCGGCGCGGCCGACATCATGTCGCGCCTGCTCGCCGAGCGGCTGCACAAGCGCCTGGGCCAGCCCGTGCTGGTGGAGAACAAGCCCGGCGCCGGCACCATGATCGCGTCGGAGTACGTCGCCAAGGCCGCCCCCGACGGCCACACGCTGCTGCTCGCGGCCTCGTCGCTGGGCATTGCGCCCAGCCTGTACAGCAAGGTCAACTACGACCCGGTGAAAGACTTCGCGCCGGTCTCGCAGGTGGCCTCGGTGGTGCACGTGCTGGTGGTGCATCCGAGCATTCCGGCGAAGAACGTGGGCGAACTCGTGAGCTGGCTCAAGGCCAACCCCAACAAGGCCAACTACGGCTCGGTGGGCGCGGGCACGTCCACGCACCTGGAGGCCGAGCTCTTCAACAGCGTGGCCGGCGTGAAGATGCAGCACATCCCCTACAAGGGCAGCGCGCCCGCGCTCACCGACATGATCGGCGGCCAGCTGCAGGTGATGTTCGACGCCTACGCGTCCTCGGGCCCCTTCATCAAGGACGGCAAGGTGCGCCTCCTGGCCGTGACCACGGCGCAGCGCTCGCAGTCGCTGCCCGACACGCCCACCGTCGCCGAGTCGGGCCTGCCCGGCTACGAGGCCATGCCGTGGCTGGGCGTGGTCGCGCCGGCCAGGACGCCCCCGGCGGTCGTGACCAAGCTGCACGACGAGCTGCAGGAAGTGCTCAAGGAACCCGAGGTGAAGGACAGGTTCCGCAGCCTGGGCCTGGACATCATCGGCAACAAGCCCGAGGAGTTCGCGGCGTTCCTGCGCAAGGACATCGTCAAGTGGGCCAAGGTCATCAAGGACTCCGGCGCAAAGGCCGACTGACCTGCGCGATCCATCAGCAAGAACGAGAAAGCAGACAAGCATGCAAGTGGGTTACTCGGCGCAAGACGAAGCCTTCCGCCTCACGTTGCGCGACTGGTTCGAGACGCACTATCCGCGCTTCGTCGCGGCCTGGCCCGGCGGCGCGCCCGACGCCAACGAGCTGACCTGGCGCCGCGCCTGGGAAGACCACGTGTGCCAGGCCGGCTGGTCGGGCCTGGGCTGGCCCGAGGCCCACGGCGGCAAGGCCTGGCCGCTCACGCGGCAGGCCATCTTCCACGAGGAGCAGGCCCGCATCGGCGCGCCGCTGGGCGTGAACATCATCGGCCACGGCATCCTGGCGCCCACGCTGATCCACTTCGCGAGCGAGGCGCAGAAGGCACGCTTTCTGCCCGGCATTTTGAGCAACCGCGAGATCTGGTGCCAGGGCTATTCCGAGCCCGGCGCGGGCTCCGACCTCGCGGCGCTGTCCACGCGCGCCGAGCGGCGTGGCGACCACTACGTGCTCAACGGCCACAAGGTGTGGACCTCGTTCGCACACATTGCTGACCACTGCTTCGTGCTCGCGCGCACCGACGCCACGGCCGCGCGCCACAAGGGCATCAGCTTCCTGCTGGTCGACATGAAGAGCCCCGGCGTGCGCGTGGAACCCATCCGCCAGATCACGGGCGAGTCGGACTTCAACGAGGTCTTCTTCGAGGACGTGAAGGTGCCGCTCGACGCGCTGGTAGGCGAGGAGAACGGCGGCTGGCGCCTGGCGATGGCCGCCGCGAGCTTCGAGCGCGGCACCTACTTCATTCCGCGCCAGGTGCGCTTCACGCAGGAGCTGGGCGCGCTCACGCGGCTGGCGGCCGGCGAGCAAAGGGGCGGACGCCCCGCGCTCGACTGCCCGCACCTGCGGCGCGACCTCGCGCGGCTGGCGGTCGACAGCCATGTGCTCAAGCTCAAGTCGTACCGCGCGCTCACGCACGCGATGCGCGGCGGCCCGCCGGGGCCCGAGGGCTCGTCGACCAAGCTGCACTGGAGCGAGTCGCACCAGAAGCTGCTCGCCACCGCCATGGAAGTGCTGGGCGAGCGCGCGCTGGCCGGCCCCGAGCCCACGGGCGCCGACTCGCAGGCCGCGGCCTGGGTGCGCGACTACCTGTGGACGCGCGCCGAAACCATCCTGGCGGGCACCTCCGAAGTGCAGCGCAACATCCTGGCCGAGCAGATGCTGGGCCTGCCCAAGAACTGATTGAAGACGACGACACGACCCGCCATGGATTTCGCATTGAACGACGAGCAGCAGATGCTGCATGCGTCGGCCCACCGCTTCTTCGCCGACCACCACCCGCTCGCGCGCGCACGGCGCGCCTTGCCCTGGACCGATGCCACGCAGCCGTCGCTGTGGGCCGACATGGCCGGAATGGGCTGGATGGCGCTGCTGGTGCCCGAAGCGCACGACGGCCTGGGGCTCGGCATGAGCGAGGCCTGCATCGTGGCCGAGGCCGCAGGCCAGCAACTGCTGAACCTGCCGCTGGCTGGCAGCGCCGTGCTGTTGCCGCTGTGGTTGCAGGCGTGTGGTGAGGCACCGTCCGATGCGTTGAGTGACTGGGTGCGTGCGGCAATGGCGGGCGAGCGCGCCTTCCATTGCATCGCCGACGGTGATAGTTGGATCGACCACGCGGGGCAGGCGTCGGACCTCGTGGTGGTGCAGGGCTGGCATGACGACGCCGTGCCACTGCGCGTGGCGCTGCGGCCGATGCCCGAGGGCGCAGCATCCGATGCGCTCGATCCCACGCTGCGACAAGCACCGGCGGCTCCCGCGCCATCGCTCGCGTGGGAGACGCTGCCCATCACGCCCGAAGCGCGTGCCCGCGTGCGCGCCGCGCATCGCGTCGCGCTGTCGGCGGAACTCGTCGGCGTCGCGCAGGCCGCACTCGACCTCGCCAGCGCCTATGCCCGCGAGCGCGTGCAGTTCGGCAAGCCCATCGGCAGCTACCAGGCCATCAAGCACCAGCTCGCCAACGCCTGGATGGGCGTGGACAACGCGCGCCTGGCCGTGCGCTACGCCGCCGCCGCGCTCGACGGCGGCCTGCCCGACTGGCGCTTCGCCTGCGCCGCGGCCGAGTTCACCGCCATCGAAGGCGCGCAGCAGGCCACGCGCACGGCGATCCAGGTGCATGGCGGCATGGGCTTCACCTGGGAGCACGACGCGCACCTGTACCTGAAGCGCGCGCAGCACCTGGCGACGCGCCTGGGCGGTGTCTCGCGCGCGCTGGACCAGGTCGAGGCGCTGGCCCTGGCCTGAGCGGCGTCAGGCCTGCGGCGCAGCATCCGCGCGCAGGCCATCGATCAGCAGCGACAGGCTCGCCCGGAACTCGGTCTCCGCGTCGCTGGCCGTGGCGGCGGTGGCGATCTCGATCAGGTGCGGGAACCGGTCCGGTGGCAGGGCCTGGAAGCGCGCGATGGTGTCGTCGGGCGATTCGTCGGCCTGCAGCGTGAGCGGCCCGGCCAGCTCCGCCTGCGCGGCGCCCATGATGAGCGCGGACACCGCGCGAAAACCCACGAGCAGGCGGGCGCCGCTGCGGCCGCTCTGGGCCAGCGTGCGCAGCAGGGCTTCGGTCACTTCGAACACCGCGGGCGAGCGGCTGCGCTTCGTGAGGATCAGGGGAATCACATGGGGATGGTCGCGGATCACACGCCACAGCGCGATCGCGATGTCCTCCAGCGCTTCATGCCAGGGCAGGCGGTCGTCGGTCTCCCAGCGCACCTTGCCCAGCACCGCCTCGACCACGAGCATCTCCAGCTCCTCGCGTTGCGAGACGTAGTTGTAGAGCGTCATCGCGCCGGTTTCCAGCCGGCTCGCGAGCGCGCGCATGGTCAGGCCGGAGAGGCCGTCCGCGTCGACCAGCGCCAGCGCGGCCTGCTGGAGCTGTTCACGGGTGAATTTGGCGGGACGTCCCACGCTTGACTCCGTTCTCGAAGAGGTTGTAAAGTAATAAACGTACAGTGTACTTAAAAATCGGAAGACGCTTTCCAGCCACCCGGCCCGGCGTCTTCGCAACCCTTCCTGAAGGATCATCGATGAAGTTCTCGCCCGGCGATGTGGTGCCCGCCACGGCCCTGGAAACGATCCACGGAAAGCCCTTGCAGCTGCCGGACGCCGGTTCGCGCTGGGTCCACCTGCAGTTTCGCCGCTTCGCGGGCTGCCCGGTCTGCAACTTCCATCTGATGACCTTTGCCCGAAGGCAGGGCGAGCTGGCGGCGGCGGGCATTCGCGAGGTCGTGCTCTTTCACTCGTCCGCGCAGGAGATGCGCAAGTACCAGGCGCAGCTGCCGTTCGACTGCGTGGCCGATCCCGCCAAGGCGCACTACCGGCGCTTCGGCGTGGAGACCTCGCGGCTGGCGTTCCTGCATCCGCGCGTCTTTTGGAGCGGCCTGCGCTGGGTGCTCGCGACGGGCCGCTTCTACAGGAAGGCGGAAAACGGCATCACGGGTTTGCCAGCCGACGTGCTCATCGACGCGCGGGGCACCGTGGTTGCCGTCAAGTACGGCGGGCACGCGGACGACCATTGGGAGGTCGACGAACTGCTGGCGCTGGCCGGCGCCGCGAGTGCCTAGACAGCGGCGCACGCCCTCGGTGCGCCAGCGCACACTGCAGGTGCGCTCGGGCGCCGCTTGCCAGCCCAACCCCGGAGAACCCGTTTTCCAGGCCTGAAAACTACCCGGCATGAAGCTTGCAAACGCTCGCAACTGAATGAAATTTGAATTTCAACTATTTGAAGTAGGTGAAATCCATATGCCATTCAGGCGCGATGCCGCCTACGATGCGATCCGCGACACCGGGCTGCACCGCGCAAGCAAGCACTTCATTCCTTCTCAAGGGTTTTTTCCATGGCTGGACCTGCACTCTCCTCCGGGCCCGACTCGCCCCGAGTCGCGGAGCTCGATCGCGCGCTCGACACCATCGGCGTCACGCGCTCGCACCACACGATCATTTTTCTGATCCTCATCGGCTGCCTGTTCGATGCCTTCGAGCAGAACGCGGTCGGCATCGTCGGCCCGATGCTGCGCGAGCAGTGGGGGCTGAGCGCCTCCGACATCGGCTTCCTGAACACCGTCACCTTTGCCTGCGCGGCCATCGGACGGATCATTTCGGGCTTCATCGCCGACCGCTACGGCCGCCGCGTGATGCTGTCGATCGACCTGCTGCTGTTCACGCTCGGCGCGGGCATCTGCGCGATGGCGCCCAACTTCACGGTGATGGCGCTGGGCCGCGCGGTGGTGGGCTTCGGGCTGGGCGGCGAGATTGCCATTGCCGTGACCATGCTGGCCGAGTTCTGCTCGACCAAGTTCCGCGGCACGGCGGTGGGGATGGTGAACGTGGGCGCGGGCGGGCTCGGCAATTTCCTCGCACCGGGCTTCGGCCTGCTGGTGTTCTGGATGTTCCCGGGCGACAACGCCTGGCGCTGGCTGTTCGCCTGCCTCATGGTGCCGGCGCTGCTGGGCGCCTTCTATCGCCGCTACATCCCCGAGACGCCGCGCTTCCTGCTGTCGCAGGGCCGCGTGAAGGAAACGAATGCGGTGCTGTCGCGCCTCGCGTCGGGGCGGCTGTCGGGCAAGCCGGCGGCGCCCCAGCAATACATCACTGACGACGGCACGCTCGCGCAGGCTGCGCGGCCGAAGGTGCGCGTGACCGAGATCTTCCGCGGCGCGCTGGCGCGGCGCACGGTGCCGCTGTGCATCACGATCTGGATGACCTACGGCGCGCAGATCTCGGTGCTCACGCTGATGCCGACCATCCTCGTGACGCTGGGCTACAGCATGTCCAAGAGCCTGCTGTTCACGATGGTGATGCAGGGCGGCAGCCTGCTGGGCGCCATTGCGGCCTCGCTGCTGGGCTTTCACTTTCCGCGCAAGCGCGTGCTGACGGCCGGCGCCGTGTGCGCCTGCCTCGCGGCGTTGACCATCGGCTTCGTGGCCAAGAGCATCGTCGTGATCCTCATTGCGGGCGCGGTGTTCCAGTTCTTCGTGCTGCTGCTGAACACCACCATCTGGATCTTCGCGCCCGAGCTGTACCCGACGCGCGTGCGCGCCTTCGGCACGGCCTTCATCCTCGCCACGGGCACGGCGGCCGGCGCGCTGATGCCGCTGGTGGCGGGCCGCCTGTTCGACAGCTTCGGGCTGGTCGGCGTGTTCGGCCTGGCCGCCGCGATGTACGCGGTGTTCGTCGCCAGCGTGCAATGCGTGCCCGAGACCTACGGCCAGTCGCCCGATGCGTTGCCGCTGCCCGGCGAAGCCGAGGCCGAAGACCGCGCACCGGGCGCGACGCTGGCCCGCTCGAACTGAACCGCGCAACGAACGATCTCCAAAGAAAGCGCTTTTCCGCATGCCCGACATCCTGCTCATCAACCCCAACGCCTCCGTCGTCACCACCGACATGATGGTCGGCATCGCGTCCGCCGAAGCGCCCGCCGGTTGCCGCGTGACCGGCCGCACGGCGGTGCAGGGCCCGCCGATGATCGTCAACGAAGACGAGCTGAACGCGGCCGCGCACGAGGTGCTGAAGGTGTGGCGCGCGGCGGCGGGCGAGGGCTGGGACGGCGTGATCGTCAGCGCCTTCGGCGACCCCGGCGTGGCGCTGTTGCGGCGCGAGGCCGGCGTGCCCGTGGTCGGCATCGCCGAAGCCTCGATGCTCGCGGCGGGCGAGGGCGGACGGCGCTTCGGCATCGCCACCGTCACGCCCGACCTCGTGGCACCCATCGAAGCGCGCGCGGTCGCGCTCGGGTTGGGCGCGCAGTTCAGCGGCATCCGCCTCACGCAGGGCGATCCGCGTGCGCTCGCGGCCGATGCGAAGGCGCTCGAAGAGGCATTGGCGCAGGCCGTGCAACGCTGCATCGACGACGATGGCGCGCAGGCCGTGATCATCGGCGGCGGTCCGCTCGGACAAGCCGCGCTCGCGCTCGCGCCGCGCTTCGAGGTGCCGGTGATCGCACCGATCGGCGCTGCGATGCGGCTGCTGTGTTCGAAGCTCGCGGTCACACCGTGAGACGATGGTCGCGGCGATGAGAGGCAAGGCGTTTTGGCAATGAGCGCCTTCTAGAATGAAACGACACACTTGTCCGCAAACATCGGGCGAGCCGCATCGTTCGTTTTCTTTTTTGCATGCCTCACCTTCGACCGCGTTCCGCTTTCCTCGCTTTTCTTCTTCTCTCTTCCCTCGGCGCCGTCGCACAAACCGCGACACCCCAGCTGGTCCTCGTGCCGCATCACGAGCGCGCCCCGGAAACATCCCAGGCCCCCGCACTCGACCTTGCCGTGACGCGCTTCGCGGGCATGGCGTCGGGCTCGTACTACTGGCCCGAAGGCCTGCTGGCCGAGCAGCTGATCTCGGGCCTGGCCTCGCGCCCCGACCGCAAGCAGCAGGCGCTGCCTGACGGCCAACGACTGCTTTCGTCGTACCGCCGGCCCTACGACGGCGGCGAGCGCGCGGCCGTGCTGGTCGACGACCGCAGCGGTGACGTGCTGGCTGCCGCACTGGTGCATCGCAGCTGCGGCAAGGACTCGTCGTCCGCCGGCTGCCTCGACGACCAGCACGCGGTGCTCTCGGTCTTTTTGCGCCCCGGCGTCGACCGCACCAAGGCGCAACCGCTGGTCGCATGGAGCCAGCAGGTTCCCGACCGCATGCAGGGCGGCGAAGGCGTGGGCGAGAAGATCGCGACGACCGAGTACGTCACGATGGACGCCGCGCGCACCACGGCGCGTCCCATCGTGCGACCCAACAAGGCCTTCTCCGCGCAAGTGCCGCTGTACCCCAAGGCGCTGATCTACGGCACCGCGCAGGAGGCACTGAGCGACGCCAAGGCCAAGCGCGTGCTGCGCCTGCAGACCGTCGACACGCCACAGCAGGTGCTGGCGTTCTACAAGCAGCTGTCGCCGCCGCTGAAGGACGTCGAGTCCAGCGACGGCTTCATCGCCGGCAGCCGCAACGGCCTGAGCTTCTCCGTCAGCACGACGGTCCCGCGCGACATGCCCGCGATCACGAACATCGAAGTGGAAATTTCCGAATGAAGAAGACGTTGATGTCTGCGGCGCTTGCGTCGCTGGTGTTCGCCTGCGCGCTCACCGCCCATGCACAAGATGCCGCCGCCCCCGTCACGACCGAACTGCCGCCGCCCACGCTGCGCCTCAGCGAGCAGACGCGCATCCGCAGCGCCGTGATCGGCCTGGTCGGCTACGCGCGCGGCAGCTACACCGAGCCCGACACGCTGATCGCGCAGCAGCTGCTCGAAGGCATGCGCTCGAAGTTCGACGTCACGCGCACCGTGTGGCCCGACGGCCGCCAGGTGATCGCGTCGGTCAGCGGCGGCGGCCATGGTGAAGAGCGCGCGGCGATGCTGATCGACGCCGACGGCCGTGTGCAGGCGGTGGGGCTGGTCAACGGCCATTGCCGCGCGGCTGCCAAGCGCGACGATCCCAAGGTGTGCAACCCCTTGCCGCAGACCGTGCTGTCGGTCTTCCAGCGTGCCGGTGCCAGCCAGGCCGACGCGGCTCCGCTGGTGGCCTGGAGCAAGCAGCTACCCTCGTTCCTCGCGGCCATGGCCGACAGCGACGATCCGGCGGACGTGGCCGCCGCGCAGAAGATCGCCAGCGTCGAATACATCATCGGCCAGCCGGGCGTGCCGGGCTGGCGCGCCGAGCAGCTGCCGCCGGGTTTCCCGGCGTCGCTGCATCCGCTGCTGGTGCAGACGGCCGAGGTGAACAGCACCGCCAGCGCCGGCAAGATCGTGCTGCCCAAGGGGCTGGCCGGCCTGCCGATGCGCACGGCCTACCAGAGCGCCCAGCGCCCCGAGGCGCGGTTGCCCGACGCCGAGGTCACGCTGCGCAGCTACGAGCCGATCGCCAAGCTGGTCGACACCTACCGCGAACTCGCCAAGGGCGCGACGCTGGACGAAGAGGGCCGCGAGGTCGTCTTCAACGGCACCGACGGCGCGGGCCGCTACAGCGTGCGCCTGCGCGACGCGAAGGAAACCGGCGTGTACATCACCGTGGCGAGCTGGAAGCGCAAGTAGCAGCCGTCAAGCGTTGCATGGCCCTTTGCGGGCCGGATGTCAATCGGAGGATTCTTGCCGCCCCCCTGCGATGACACCGAGGCGGGCGCGGCAGGGTGCTCACGAGAATCGATGCATGACCAAGGCCGTCAGAGCCTGCCGCATCCACCTCGAGGAGACAACCACCATGCACCGCTCCCGTTCTCTCGCAGGCCTCGTTCGCCTGCTGCTTCGCACCACGGTCCTGTGGACGCTCGCAATGCTCGCGGCGCCCACGCTGGCCGCCTACAACCAGAGCCTCACGCGCACGCTGGACGCCGGCCAGATCTACGGCAAGGTCGCGGCCAACAACACGCACGCCTTCCTGGGCATTCCCTTCGCGCAGCCGCCCGTCGGCAACCTGCGCTGGCGCGCCCCGCAGCCGCCGCAACCGTGGAGCGGCGCGCGTGCCGCGACCACGCTGGCCGGCATGTGCGCGCAGGTCGGCAACCCCTTCGGCGAGCCCGACCCGGCCACCTTCGGCCAGCCCGTGGGTACGGAAGACTGCCTGTACCTGAACGTGTGGCGGCCGAACTCCAGCGCCGAGAACCTGCCGGTGTTCTTCTGGATCCACGGCGGCAGCAACACCAAGGGCTCGGCGCGCGAGCCGGCCTACGACGGCGCCTACCTGGCGCAGAAGGCCAACATGGTGGTGGTCACCGTGCAGTACCGCATGGGCATGCTGGGCTGGCTGAACCATCCGGCCATGAAGACAGGCAACGCGCTGGACGACTCGGGCAACTTCACCACGCTGGACCTCGTGCGCGCGCTCGACTGGGTGAAGGCCAACGCGCGCGCCTTCGGCGGCAACCCGGGGCAGGTGACGGTGGCGGGCCAGTCGGCCGGCTGCATCAACACCTGGGGCCTGCTGCAGTCGCCGCTGGCCGACGGCAAGTTCCACCGCGCGCTGTGCATGTCGGGCGTGCCCAACGCCTACCCGTCGGTGGTGGGCACGCTGGCGGCCGACTCGCTCATCGACAACCTGCTGGTCGACACCGGCCGCGCCTCGACCACGCTGCAGGCCGCGGCGCAGCGCTTGACCATGAGCGCCGCCGACATCGCCGCCTTGCTGCGCGGTGCGAGCGCGGCGCAGATCATGAAGTTCACGCCCAGCCCCGTGGTGCCGGGCCACTTCACCGACGGCACCGTGATCCGCGCGAGCGGGCTGCCCGGGCTGCTCGCGGGCAACTACAACAAGATGCCGCTGATGATCGGCTCCACGCACGACGAGGGCTCGTACTTCGCCTTCCTGTTCGGCATGGGCCAGCCCTCGCAGCAGGAGCTGTGGAACCTGACCAACTACGCGGCGCCCGGCAGCGTCACCTTCAACCAGCTGATCAAGCCCGAGTTCCGGCCGATCTACACGCAGACGCATGAAGTGATCAGCTACGCGCTGGACAACGTGATCGACAACGTGATCCGCGTGCTGCGCCTGCAGAACGGCGACATCTACCGCTACAACTACAACTGGGACGACACGCCGCAGCCCTGGAAGGACACCTTCGGCGCGTTCCACGGCATCGACGTGGCGGCGCTGTTCGGCAACTTCGTGACCGACGAGCCGAACTTCATGCGCTTTGCGTGGAGCTCCGCGAACGCAAGCAGCCGCAAGGCGCTGTCGGACAAGTTCATCGGCCACGCGGCGAGCTTCGCCCGCTACGGCGCACCGAGCCGCATGTTCGATGGCCAGACGACCTGGAACAACTGGACCAACTTCGTGTGCCTGCTGTGCAGCAAGCGCATGATCTTCGACAACCAGCCGCGCATGTCGGCCGACGACTACCTGTTTTTCTGGCCGCGCTATTCGCTGCTGTCGCCGCAGCAGCGCGAGTTCCTGTTCCAGCAGATCGACTTCAACGCGCTGCCCGATTCGATCGACCCCTTGCGCAACGGCACACGCTGAGTTTCCGAAGCGATCGATCTACTGGATGATCCCGTGGCGCACGGCATAGAGCACCAGCTCCGCCGTGCTGGCCACGCCCAGCTTGTCGAGGATGTTGCTGCGGTGCGTGCTCACGGTCTTCACGCTGATGAGCATCTCGTCGCCGATGGCGGTGAGCGACAGGCCCTTGAGCATCATGAGCATGATCTGGTGCTCGCGCACCGTGAGCCGCTGGTGCGCGGGGCGGTCGTCGCGGCCTTCGAGCTGGCCGCTGACCTGCGAGGCGGCGCGCGCGCTCAGGTACTGGCCGCCGGCCGCGACGCAGCGGATCGCGCGCACCAGCTCGGCGGGCTCCGCGTCTTTGGCGATGTAGCCGCGCGCGCCGGCCTGGATGGCGACCAGCGCGTACTGCTCCTCGGCGTACATCGACAGCATGAGCACCGGCAGCGCGGGCTGCAGCGCGCGGATCGAGGCCAGCACCTCCAGGCCGTTGCGGCCTTCCATGTTGATGTCCAGCAGCACCACGTCGAAGCGGCGCTGGCGCACCAGCTCGAGCGCCTCGGCGCCGTTGCCGGCCTCGGCCGTGGTGCGCAGGTCGGTCTCGTCGAGCAGCAGCCGCTGCAGGCCCGAGCGGAAGATCGTGTGGTCGTCGACCATCAAGATGTCGATCATGCCGGGCCGCTCTCCGGTTGCTGCAGCGGCACGCTCAGCGCCAGCCGCGTGCCCGCACCGGGCGCCGCGTGGATGTGCAGCTCGCCGCCGATCTCGCGTGCGCGCTCGCGCATGCTCAGAAGGCCCAGCGCGCTGCCCTCGGGCGCGTCGGGGTCGAAGCCGCAGCCGTCGTCGTGCAGCGCGAGCCGCAGGCGCTCGCCGTCCACGCGCAGCCGCACGTCCACGCGCTGTGCCTTCGCGTGGCGCAGGACGTTCGTCAGGCCTTCCTGGAAGATGCGGTAGACCGCGGTGGCCTGCTTGGGCGCGAGCCGCAGCGCGGGCGCGTCGGTGTCCAGCGAATGCAGCACGCCCGAGCGGCGCGTGAAGGCCTGCAGCTCGTGGGCCAGCGCCACCGACAGGTCGAGGTGGTCGAGCGCGCTGGGGCGCAGCGCCTCCGAGATCTGCTTGACCGTGTCGATGGTCTGCTGCGTGAGCGCGATCAGGCCCTGCGTGAGCGCCTGCACCTCGGGGTTGTCGGCGCGGCGCTGGATGCGCGTGGCGTCCATCTTGATCGAGGTCAGCATGCCGCCGAGCACGTCGTGCACGTCGCGCGACAGCGCCAGCCGCTGCTCCTCGAGCTTGTTGGCGGTGTAGGCCGCCAGGGCCTGCAGCTGCTCGCGCGAGCGCTGGCGTTCTTCCTCGTTGCGCACGCGGTCGGTCACGTCCACGCCGACGCCCATCACGGCCGGGCGGCCCCGGTGCTCGATGCGCGAGCCGTGGACTTCGACGAAGCGCACGCGCCCGTCGCGATGCAGGCCGCGCGTGATGAAGTGCATGCTCGGCGGATTGCCCGCCAGCCGGATGCGGATGCGCGAGCGCACGACTTCCACGAAGTCGGGCGGCACGATCTCGGCCAGCGACATGCCGGTCATTTCCTCTACGGTGTAGCCCACGATGGCGGCCCAGGTCGCGTTGCAGTAGACGAAGCGGTCGTCCTGGATCACGTAGATGCCCGCCACCGCCTGTTCGACGATGGTGTCGAAGGGCATGTCCTGCAGGCTCTCGCGGGCGGGTGCTGTCATGGGGGCGGGCGGTGGCGCGCTGCATGATAGGTCGCGGGCCGCGCCGCACGGCCGCGCCCGAGGGTTTGCGAGCAGCAGGGTTCCCCGTAGCGCCGGCCGGAAATGTCCGATGGCCGCCGCATGCGCTGCGCCGCCAAGATCGGGGCCCGCCTGCTTCAGGCTGCCCCACGGCCGGCGACGCTGGCAAGGACGACACGACGATGGTCTACCGCTGGCTTGCGCCTCTGCTCCTCCTGTGCCTGGGCCTGCCGGGCCGCGCCGACGAGATCGTGGTGGGGCAGTCGCTGCCGCTGAGCGGGCCGCTCGGCGAGGCCGGGCGCAACGTGAAGGACGGCATCGACGCCTACCTGGCCCGCGTGCAGCGCGAGGGCCTGCTCGGGCGCCACAAGCTGGTGTGGCGCGCGCTGGACGACGGCTACTCGGTGGAGCGCCACACGCAGAACATCCGCCAGCTCGTGGTGCAGGACAAGGTCGATGCGCTCGGCCTGTCGGCCGGCACCTCGCACATCGACGCGGCCTACCCGACGATGCGCGAGGCGGGCACGCCGCTGATCGGCGCGATGACCGGCGCCTCGGCGCTGCACGGCGCGCAGCGCGCGCTCATCTATCACTTGCGCGCAAGCTACGCCGACGAGGTGCGCCAGCTGGTCGCGCAGGCGGTGTCGGTGCGACAGCGGCGCGTGTTCGCGGTCTGGCAGGACGACGGGCTGGGGCGCGACGCGTTTGCGGCGCTCGAGATCGCGCTGCGCGGCGCCGGCATCGAACTCGTGGGGCAGCAGGGCGTGGCGTTGGCGCAGATGGACGGCGCCGCGCTGGCCGCCAGCGTGCGCGCGGCCAAGCCCGATGCGCTGTTCGCGCTGTGCGTGACGCCGTGCGGGGTGAAGTTGTTGTCGGGGCTGGCGGCGGAGAGCGGCGTGGCACGGCCGACGCCGTACATGCTCTCGATCGTCAACGGCGAGGTGCTCGCAAAGAGCGTGGGGCCGGCGGCGCGCGGCACGGTGATCTCGCAGGTCATGCCCAACCCGCGGCTGGCGACCTCGCCGCTGGTGCAGCGCTACCAGCAGGACATGCGCAGCCACATGGGCCGCGACGAGTTCAGCTACTTCTCGCTGGAAGGGTACGTGGTGGCGATGGTGACGGTGGAAGCAGCACGCATGGCGCTGGCCGCTTCACCACGCCGCTCGATGCAGGACGCCATGAAGCTGATGCTGCGGCGTGAGATCGAGGGGATTCCGGTGTCGAGTGGCGACGATCCGGGTGTGCGTCCGCACCCCGTGACGCTCTCGATGATTGGCAACGGAGGGCGGCTCATTCACTGAAGGCGCGAATAAACCTACTGCGCGTCCCGATCTCGCATCTGCGGTCCTCACCGTACGGGTGTACGGTTCCGGTCCTCGATGCGACCTCGGGCCGCTCGCTACGGTTTCTTCACGCCTTCAGAGACCGAGCCGCCCAGGAGAAAGATCAGCCGATCTCTGCGATCAGCTCGATCTCGACGCAGGCGCCCATCGGGATCTGCGCCACGCCGAAGGCGCTGCGTGCATGCGCGCCCTTTTCGGGGCCGAACACTTCGGCGAAGAACTCGCTGGCGCCGTTGGTCACCAGGTGCTGTTCGGTGAAGGTGCCGACCGAGTTCACGAGGCTCATCACCTTGACGATGCGCTTGACCTTGTTCAGGTCGCCCACGGCCGCGTGCAGCGTGCCGAGCAGGTCGATGGCGATGGCGCGTGCGGCCTGCTTGCCTTCGTCGGTGCCGATGTTGGCGCCGAGCTGGCCGACCCAGACCTTGCCGTCCTTCTTGGCGATGTGGCCCGACAGGAACACGAGGTTGCCGGTCTGCACGAAGGGCACGTAGGCAGCGGCGGGGGCGGACACCGGGGGCAGGGAAATGCCGAGGCTGGAAAGCTTGTCGTAAACGCTCATGGAGACTCCTGATCTGGGGATGATGATGACGATGACGGGGGTGATTGTGTCTGTGTTTGCGCCGCCGACGCCGGCAGCTGCACCACTTCCCCCACGGGTTGCACGGTCACGCCGACATGCAGCGTGTGGCGCGCGCCGCCATGCAGCACGCCGCGCATCGGCGAGACGTCGGAGTAGTCGCGCCCGATGGCGAGCGTGACGTAGTCCTCGCCGGGCTGGCGGCCGTTGGTGGGGTCGAAGTCGGCCCAGTCACCCACGCTCTCGGGGCCTTCGCCCTCGCCAGGCAAATACACCGACACCCACGCGTGCGAGGCGTCGGCGCCCACCAGGCGCGGCTGGCCCGGTGGGGGCTGCGTGAGCAGGTAGCCGCTCACGTAGCGCGCCGGCAGGCCCATGGCGCGAAAGCACGCGATGAGGATGTGGGCGAAGTCCTGGCACACGCCCTTGCGCTGCGCCAGGGCCTCGACGGCGGGGGTGTTGATCTCGGTGCTGTCGGCGTCGTAGGCGAAGTCGCGGTACATGCGCTCGGTGAGGTCCATCGCCACGTCGAAGGTGGGACGCTCGGGCACGAAGCTGGCGCGCGCGTAGGCGACGAAGTCGTCATGGCGCGGCACGTACGGCGAAGGAAACACGAACTCCGAGGCGGGGTCGAAGGGCGCGTCCTTGCGAAAGCGGAAGCGCTCGCGCACGGTCTCCCAGGGCAGCTCGCGCGCCACGGCGGGCGAGAGCACGGGCGCCGAGGTTTTCACGACGCTCTCGGCCGTCACGATGAGGTGATCGTGTGTGCTTTCGAGCGCGAAGAAGGCGCGCGTGTTGCCGTACAGGTCGGGCACCTCGTTGCGCTGAGCGGGCGTGGGGTCGATCGTGAGCTGGTGGCTCACGAGCTCCTGCGACGCGGTGGCCAGCGGGCGCAGGTGCGCCAGGTGCTGCGCCGTCTCGACCGCCGGCGCGTACGCGTAGCGCGTTTCGTGGGTGACGTGCAGCAGCATCGCGCGGCTCGCTGTTTACTTGGACTCGGCGCCGAAGTGCGAAGCGTAGATCTTCGCGTAGGTGCCGTCGGCCTTGATGTCGGCCAGGCCCTTGTCGATCTTCGCCAGCAGCTCGGCGTTGCCCTTCTTCACGGCGATGCCGTACTGCTCGGTCGAGAAGCCGGCATCGCTCACGGTCTTGAAGCCGCCGCCCGGGTTGTTGGCCAGGTAGTGGGCCACCACGCCGTTGTCGGCCACCACGGCCTGCACGCCGCCGGCCTCGAGCTCCTTGAGCGCCAGCGGCGTCGATTCGAAACGCTTGATGTCGGTGCTCGACTTGCCCAGCAGCTTGCCCACCACCTCGTCGCCGGTGGTGCCGTTCTGCACGCCGACCTTGAGCTTCTTGATGTCGTCGAACTTCGCGACCGTCGAGTCGCTCTTCACCGCGATGAGCTGGCGGGCTTCGAAGTAGGGCTGCGAGAAGTCCATCGTCTGGCGGCGCTCGGGCGTGATCGTGATGGCCGACACCAGGAGGTCGCGGTCGCCCAGCTCGAGCGTGTTGAAGATGCCTTCCCACGGCGTGTTGACGAACTTCACCTCGATGCCGGCCTTCAATGCGATGGCCTTCACGACATCGATGTCGAAGCCCACGACCTCGCCTTTTTCGTTCTGCGATTCGAAGGGCGTGTAGGCCGCGTCGGTGCCCACGACCAGCACGCGCGGCGCGGCGGCGGGCGGCGGTGCCGAGGCGGCTGCGGGCGCGGCGGGTTCCTGCTTGCCGCAGCCGGCGAGCGCGAGGCCGACCAGGAGGCTGGCGGCGGTCAGTGTGAGACGGCGGTTGAGGGCGATGCCGGACATGGAAATGCCTCCTTCGAAATATCGTTGTGTAGGTATGGAATCAGGCGCCGACGGAGCGCAGCGATTCGGACGTGAGCGTGAAGTAGCGCGTGCCGATGGCGTCCGACACGTGGTACGCGGCCGTCTCGCAGGTGGCGAGCAGTTCGACCAGCGCGGGGTAGTCGGCACCGGGGCCGGCCGCGCACAGGTGTTCCAGCGTCCAGGTGGCGGGGTCGGGCAGCTCGTACGACAGGGCCGTGAGCTTGCCCGGCGCGCTGCCCGCGAGCCGCGCGATGCGACCGCGCAGCGTCTGCGTGACCCAGGCCAGCGAACGCGGGTTCTCGGCGTCGAGCACCAGCAGGTCGACCAGCGTGGCGACGTCGCGGCGCTGCTGGTAGCGCGCATGGAAGGTGATGGTGCTGTCGAACAGCGCCACCATGGCCTCGAAGCCGCTCACCTCGTGCACGGCGCCGTTGGCGAAGCCGGCCTCGAGCGCGCTCGAGAGAAAGCCCAGCCGCTCGATGTGGCGGCCGATCGACAGCAGCCGCCAGGCGTCGTCGCGCGTCATGCGGTCGGTCTGCGCGCCGGTCATGGCGGCCAGCGCGGTGCTGGCGGATTCGAGTGCGCGCAAGGCGGCGCTGGCGGCAAAGCTGCCTTCGCCGGCCTGCTCGGCCGCGCGCCGCAGGAAGTCGCTTTCGGCGCGCACGATCTGGTTCCAGTTGTCCTGCGACAGCCGTTCGCGCACGGCCGCCGCGGCCTGCCGGATGCTGCGCAGGCTGTAGCCGACGCTGCCGCCGTTGTCGACGTCGCCCAGCTCGGCGATGAGCGCGCGTTCGAACACGCGGCGCGACTGCGGCGCGCTCGGCGCCTCGGCCGGCACGAGTGCGTTGCGCACCGCCATGCGGTGCAGCCATTCGAGCAGCGGGCGCGACGACTGGTCTTCGCTGCCCAGCAGGTTGAGCGTGAGGCGCGCCAGGCGCACCGCGTTCTCGGCGCGCTCGGTGTAGCGGCCGAGCCAGAACATGTTCTCGGCCGCGCGGCTGGTGACCGGTGCGCGGTGCCGCGCGAGCGAGGCCGGTGTGGCGTGCGGCTGCAGCAGCGTGGTGCGGTCGACCTCGCCGTGCGTCTGCACCCAGACGTCGGCACTGCTGCCGCCGCGCTGCATCGAGGCGATCTGCGCATCGGGGCCTGCCAGGCGCGCCAGGCCGCCGGGCAGCACGCGCCACGACTGCGGGCCGTCGCTCACCGCGAACACGCGCAGCATCAGCGCGCGCGGCGCGATGTGGCCGGGGCCGAGGTCGCTGGCCCAGGTCGGCATCTGCGACAGCGGCAGGTAGCCCTGCACCGTGTGGACGTCGCCCTCGCGCACGATGCGGCCGGCCCATTCGTCGATTTCGCGGCGGCCGAGCTGGCTGCCGAACACGGCGTCGAAGCTGGAACGCCCCTGGAAGCCGGGGTAGGTCGGCTTGATGGCGCTTTCGCCGAGCTGCGGCAGCACCGCCTCGAGCGCGGCGCGTTCGCCGCACCACCAGGTCGGCAGCGCCGGCAGCTTGAGTTTTTCACCGATGAGCCGCAGCGCCAGCCCGGGCAAAAAGCCCAGCAGCGCCGGCGACTCGAGGAAGGCCGAGCCCGGCATGTTGGCCACCAGCAGGTTGCCCGCGCGGATCGCCTGCAGCAGGCCGGGCACGCCGAGCGTGGAGTCGGGGCGCAGCTCCAGCGGGTCGAGGAACTGGTCGTCGAGCCGCTTGATGAGGCCGTGCACCGGGCGCAGGCCCTGCAGTGTCTTGAGGTACAGGCGCTGGTCGCGCACGGTGAGGTCGCTGCCCTCGACCAGCGTCAGGCCGAGGTAGCGCGCCAGGTAGGCGTGCTCGAAGTAGGTCTCGTTGTACGGGCCCGGCGTGAGCAGTGCGATGTGCGGCGGCGAGCCCGAGGGGCACATGCGCTGCAGGCCTTCCATCATCGCGCTGTAGGTGGCGGCCAGCCGCTGCACCTGCAGCGCCTCGAAGGCCTGCGGAAACTGCCGCGTGATCGCCAGGCGGTTCTCCAGCAGGTAGCCCAGGCCCGAAGGCGCCTGCGTGCGCTGCGAGACCACCCACCAGTTGCCGTCGGGGCCGCGCGCGAGGTCGAAGGCGGCGATGTGCAGCCAGGTGTCACCGGCCGGCTTCACGCCGTGCAGTGCGCGCAGGTAGCCCGGATGGCCGCGCACCAGCGCCGGCGGCAGCAGGCCCTCGGCCAGCAGTTGCTGCGGGCCGTAGGCGTCGGCCATCACGCGGTCGAGCACGCGCACGCGCTGCTGCACGCCGGCCTCGATCTGCGCCCAGCTCTCGGGCGAGACGATCAGCGGGAACAGGTCGAGCGACCACGGCCGCTGCGGGCCGTTGGCGTCGGCGTACACGTTGTAGGTGACGCCGTTGTCGCGGATCTGCCGCTCCAGGCTGACCGCACGCCGCGGCAGGTCGTTGATGCCGCCGGGGCCGAGCTGTTCGAAGAAGGCGTTCCAGGCGGGGGTGAGCGGGGGCTGGTC